>CABTZC010000024.1 GCA_902489185.1 uncultured Brevibacterium sp.
AAGCAGAAGACGGCATACGGGCGCTGCTTCAGAGTTTTTTCCGCTGCCATGCGAACAAGGGCTGCGAACTTCGTCAACTGTTCGCGTTTGTCACCGGTTTCGAAGATCTTCGCCGCCGTGGACGGGAACTCTGAGTCTTTGAGGTCTTCGTAGTCCGCCTCGGGCAAATCCTTGAGGATTTTTTCAAACCAGCCAATACGCTTCTTGGCTTGTGAACCGGGCTTGTTGACAAGTTTGTCGAAAAGTCCCATCAGCGTTCTCCTCGAGTTAGAAATGGCCACTCATGATCAACGACCGCGTTGGGGTCACGTCGAGTCCGAAGATATTCTTGCAGACGCGCAGCCTGGTCGCGTTTCCATTCTTGTTGCGCGTGGTGAATCTGTTCCGCACTGAGCTGGGCGAGGTCAGGAAACGCGTCGGCGATCGCCAAAGCCACCAAGCCCGAGGCGCGGGCGTCGGCTGTTGCGTCATGCGCGTTGTCGAGCAGAATGCCCCAGCGTTTACATACGGCATCCAACGTCCGGGGTCCCTTACGGAACGGTTCGGCCTGTTTGTCGATGACAAGAGTGTCGATGACGAAGAAGTCTGGGATGCTCAGTCCCTGCTGTGCGCACTCCCGAGCAAAAATCGTCAGGTCATACGGCGCGTTATGGGCCGCAACGCACGCGGGCTTGTGTTCCGTGAAGACCTCATGCATCTGGGCAATTGTTTGAGCACGTGGCATTCCGTGGGCGCGTGCATATTCGGTGGTGATCCCGTGGACTGCCGTGGCTTCGGCAGGAATGTCATCTTCTGGGTAGACCAACCATTCCCAGGTTTCGTTGGTGCGCATGTCAATGAGAGCTGCGCTCACGATGTGTGCCGTGTGCGGGTCGCGGCCCGTCGTTTCTAAGTCGAATGCGAAAAGTGGTTCGTCTGCCCAAGAGGTGGGCGCCGTGTCATCTGGGGGAGCGGTGAGGGGTGTTGCCGGTGGCTGGGACGGTGTTTGGGGGCTGAAAGCCTGTGCGAGTCGGCTTATCGAACGTTCCACCCCGTAGCGCTGGGCGAATGCGTCCAGACCGGCCACGTTTGGGGTGATCGTGGCGGATGACTCGATCAGGTTGTTGACGTCAAGATCGGTGAGGACGGTCATGACTTGTACGTTCGTGCGCACTGCGTCTTCGGCTTCGAGCAAGTTCTCCCTACGCTTGGGTGACAGTCCGTGATCCTTGACGCCTCGTTTCGCCGCGTCAAAAACGTTGTCCAGGTTCCCGTACCCGGCCAGTAGCCTCGCGGCAGTTTTCTCACCAATTCCTTGCGCCCCGGCCAAACCATCCGACGGGTCGCCACGTAGAGCAGCGAGCTCCCGGTACCGTTCTCCGTTGGGGATTCCGTACAAGTCAGGGAGGTCGTTGACGGTGGTTTCTTCCCACTGTCCCCGCGGCCGAGGTCGTAGCAGGGTGACCTGCTTATCGGGGCTGAGAAGCGATAAGAGGTCCCGGTCGGGGGAAACGACTGTGATGGGGCCGTCCCACTGGTGAACGACTGATCCGATGACGTCATCGGCTTCCGTGTCTTCGATATGGCCCACGGGTATGCCCATGAGAGCGCATGCTTCGTAGATGAGGGGAATTTGGGGAACGAGGTCGTCGGGCGTTTCAGTGCCGGGTTTGTCTTCGCGTTCCCGGTGTGCCTTGTAAGCGGGGGCGATTCTGGTGCGGAAACTGGGCCTCCATGCGGCGTCACTCGCTGCGATGATCCGCGTTGTTTTGAGTCGACTTGCCAGTGTCGCAATGGCGTCGAGTGTACCTCGGAGCGCATTCACAGGCGTTCCGTCGGAGCTCGTCAGTGAGCTGGGGACGGAATAGAACGCACGGTAGTAAAGTGCGGGCGTGTCGATGATTACTAGGCCGGTCACGCACTAAACCCTACATGTGAACGCCTGAAAGTGCGTTAATGTGTGGCCCGTGAGTGAAACTTTATTTGGTGGAGACGTCTATTCGAGTGCTGACCCGTTCGCTACAGCGATCACCTATGACGGTGACACTGTTGTGTGGGTGGGATCCGACGAGGCGGTGAGTTCCGGAACTTCGCTCGATGGCGATTTCGTGGCTCCTGGTTTCGTCGACGCTGCTCTGGATCTACGCAGTGGAGACGGTTACGACTATCTGTCCTGTGGCGTCACGAGTGTCCACGTGATCGGAACGAAGGAACAGTGTGACGCAGTGACAGGACCGCACGTCGTGGCCTATCCAACCGACGCGCGTGAAGGTCGTCGAGCCATCCACGTCGACGAGGCCCGCGACGCCAACACTCTGACAGGCCCAGTCTTCATTCTGCTCGACACAGCCGATCAGCTCGCAACGCTCGAAGAGTTGGTAAGCGACCCCGCCTGGAAAACTGCCGCTCAACGCGCGGGGGTGCGCGTGCTGATCGCGTGTGACGCTCATGTGGCCCCCGAGGTGTGGGGGGCTTCCGGTCTTGCCTTGACTGTGAACCCCCAGCACCCACGTGACTTGCACGCTCTGTTCAGTGCCGGCGCTCAAGTGAGTTTTGCTTTGGCTGGGAAACCGTGGGAGGCCGTGAGGGCTGGAGTGGAGAACGGCCTTTCGGCACGCGCGGCCTTTAACGCATCTACCCGGTTTGGTTTCCGAGCCCTTGGTCAGTTTGAAGGTGGCGTTCTTGCGCCGGGAAGTGCTGTCGACATGGTTCGGTGGTCAGCATCCTCACTTGTCGTTCAGGTGGCGGATCCCAGAGTTGCTGCATGGAGTACGGATCCACGGTCAGGAACGCCAGGCCTGCCTGACTTGGGTGCATCTTTGCCCCATGCGAGAACAACTTGGGTAGGTGGGCGTTCTTACGACGTGCCACCTAAGTCCGTGTAGCATTGCTGAAGTGAAAACTCTTGTCGTCATCCCTACGTACAACGAGCGTGAATCGCTCCCAAACACAATAGAGGCGATCCGTAAATATAACGACGTCGACATTTTGGTGGTCGACGATGGTTCGCCCGATGGCACAGGGGAGTGGGTGCAGCGGTCGGCTGACTTTGGCTCGACGCTGTTTCTGCTTCAGCGCACGGAAAAGAATGGTTTGGGGCCGGCTTATATTGCCGGGTTTACATGGGCGCTTGAGCGTGACTATGACGTCATTTGTGAAATGGACGCCGACGGGTCACACCGCGGTCGTGATTTGCCCCAGTTGTTGGCACAAGTGGAGCGTGGTGCAGATCTTGCTATCGGATCACGTTGGATCCCCGGGGGAGCAGTGGTCAACTGGCCACGTAACCGCCACTTCTTGTCGCGTGGCGCAAACGTTTATGTCAACGTTGCCTTAGGCCTGGGTGTTCACGACGCAACAGCAGGGTTCCGTGCGTTTAAACGCGAGGTACTCGAAACAATCGATCTTTCGCAGGTTGAGTCGGCGGGCTACTGCTTCCAGATCGACATGACTATGCGCGTTGCACTGGCCGGCTTCTCAATTGTTGAAGTCCCGATCACTTTTGTCGAACGTGAGCTGGGCGAGTCGAAGATGGACGGAAACATCATAAAAGAAGCCTTCACTCGAGTAGCGGGATGGGGCGTCGCCCGCCGCACTTCTCAAGTGAAGGCTCTTGTCAGTCGTCTGTCGGCTAAATCTCCGGAGTAGCCTCACCGCGACGAATCGCCAAGCGTTCATCGAGCAGAACCTGCAGTTCCTCGAAGCTACGGCGCTCCAGAAGCATGTCCCAGTGGGTGCGTGCAGCCTTCTCGGGTTCCTCGTCAGGTTCTTGCTCACCCGTGCGAACACCGATTCCGTGAGCACCTGAGTCCCACGTAGCGGGTACTTCAGCGTCAACAGAGAAAGGAACGGTGAACGTGTACCCATCCTCACATACGTACTCGATGTGCTGGCGAGGTGCCGGCTCAACTCCGACTTCAGACTCTAACGATCGAGATCCTAGCTGTGTACCGCGCAAGCTACGTTCGCTCATCGAGATCCTTTCAAAAATAGCGGAAGGCAATGTAACCAGAACATCGTACCGTGGCGTTTTATTCCCCGCACATATTGACCGTGCTCGTGTGCGCGACCAAAATGGAGACATGACGAATGCGACTCAGCCAGAAGTTCAAGATGCCACCTCACGCACTCTGCGTGAACGCCTAGCTAGTACCGTTCACGCCACCCGTGTCCGCATGAGTAACGTACAGCCTTCCGAGGTTGTTGATAGTTCGGAGGAACGCCTGAATGAGGGTGTCGAGAATGTACGCGAAGCTCTTCACAACGGCGTTGACTTCTTGTCTCACCTCACATCGACAGGTGTAACGAAAGGTGCCGAGTTTACGCGTAAGGGAGTGGAGTTCTTCTTCCGTAAATAGCGGACGTGTCCACGCGTAGGAGCACGGATGTGGAGTGGACCACTCACGTCAACACAACTCACAGTGCCATAGCTTGAAAAAGTAACGGTTTGTTATATATGCTTTACAACTGTCACGGAATGGTAACGAGATTGTAAAGGCATGGTGTATGGGCAAGCACGCTTCTTCACGTACACATGGTTCTGTTCTCGACCTCTTTTCTCGTACCAAGAAAACTGGTCGTCACGCGCAGCCTAAAAAACTCTCTGCTTCGGCAGTATTGAACTCCGGGCGACGGGCGCCGGTTATGGCGGCGATCGCCGTGCCAACGGGTGCAATTGTTGCAGTTGCTGTAGCGGGTGTGGTGGGTGCACCCAACGGGGGAGACGCCTCGGCAGAGGCTTTCACAAAGCCCGAAACCCTCACGGTTGAACAGCCGAAATCAGCCGCAAATGAATATGAAAAAGACTTCCAGGCAGCCGAAAAGCAGTCGCGTGACGTGGCGTCTGCTGGGAACGTGTCTGTGACCCTGCCTGAGCCGGAAGAAGAATCGTCGCCATCTTCGGATGGGTCGTCGTCACAGGATTCGAGTGGCTCAAGTGAAGGGTCCTCAGGGGGAGGGTCATCCACATCGGGTGGGTCCTCTGACGCGGACGCAGGCGACGCAAGCGGTGACTACTCATCGCCAATGAGCACCGCAGAGATTAAGGCCATGCTTGGCGGTCCAGGATCGCGCTGGTACAAGATCGCCAAATGTGAATCCACGTTTAACCCGCGCGCCATCAACCAGGCCAACCGAGCCCACTTCGGCTTGTTCCAGTTTAAGTTGGCAACGTGGCATTCGGTTGGGGGTAAAGGTAACCCGATCGATGCCCACCCACGTGAACAATTCAAGCGCGCAAAGATCCTGCAAGCTAAAGCTGGCTGGGGTCAGTGGGCCTGCGCTTAGCGTTAGCGCTCTTTTAGGAATTTCAAGGAACATTCATGGGTAAGCACTCTGCGTCAAAACCGGCAACACGCGGGTCATTCAAAGACCTGTTCGCTCGCAAGAAATCCTCGGCGAGCCGCCATGGTGAACCTGCGTCGGCGGCAGGAGTTCTCGCTTCCGGTCGAGGCGCTCCGGTAATGGCAGCTATTGCGATCCCTACAGCTGCGATTGCGACGATTGCGGTAGCCGGAGTTGTCAACAACGGTCAAGGGGAGTCGAGCGCTGACGTTGAAGCACGGGCCAACGCTCATGACTATTATGAGCCCGACTTTGCTATGCCTGAGGGGGAGTCTGAGCAAGCGGCTGACCTCAAGAAGCACCAAAAAGAGGCCAAAAAGCAGGCCAAGGTTTCGCATGCATCGGTGAAAATGGATGCACCAAAGGATGAATCTGATGGCTCGCCTTCAGGTTCGTCGCATCCAGCTGGCTCGTCCGAGTCCTCAGGGTCAAAGGGTGCTGCGGCGGACGACTCGAATGCACCGCGCAACACGCAGGCGTCTGGGCAGGGTGGAACGTGCCAGGCTTCCATGTACGGCAACGGAGATGGAACGCATGGTGGACCAACGGCTAGCGGTGAGCGTTTCAATGCCAACGCTATGACTGCAGCACACAAGTCGCTACCAATGAATAGCCGCGTGAAAGTCACCAACAAGGCCAATGGAAAGTCCGTTGTGGTTCGCATCAACGACCGTGGACCGTACATCGGTGGACGTTGCTTGGATTTGTCTGTAGCTGCCATGAAGTCGGTAGGTGGATACAGCAGTGGCGTCATCTCGGTTTCTTATCAAGTTCTCTAAGAGGCCTGATCGCGCCTGGCTAAGCGCAACTATGAGTAATTAGCCGATAATATACATTATGTTAAGTAGAGAGTGAGTGGGGTTCGCCATGGGCAGGCCCCACTTCTCGTCTCTTCGATGCCCTAGATTTTGTGTAGATTTAACGTGGTGGTGGAATATTTCTAAAGTTGAGTGCGTTAGGCTCAATGTACAGAGTTCATTACAAGGAAGGTGACCTTCAATGGCTACTCGTTTTGACCCCATCCGTGACATTGACCGTTTTATCTCTGAAGTTACGCGCTCCAACTCCACGGCGCTCCCTATGGATCTTTTCCGTGACGGTGAGAACTACGTGGCACGCATTGACATGCCTGGTGTTCGCCCTGAAAGCATCGACGTCGACGTTGAAGACCGTACGCTGACGGTGCGCGCTGAACGTGATGCTGAGGTTGGCGAAGGTGTTGAATGGCTGACGCGTGAGCGTCCAACTGGAACTGCAGCACGTCAGCTGACACTAGGCAACCGGATCGCTGTTGACCGCATCGTGGCTGACTTTAGCGACGGCGTACTCACTCTCACGATCCCAGTCTCGGAAGAAGCCAAGCCACGCAAAATCTCGATTTCCCACAGTGGCAACACCACCTCGGCAGAAACCGCGACACACAACGCACCACTGTCAGGCTCCTCCAACGCTGACGCCTAAACAGAACACGGTTCACAGCTAACCGTATTTCGATAGAAGGTGAGGCAGGGCCGCGTTCCCTGTCTCACCTTCTATGCATTCAACCTGGCCACATAGGTGAGGCACACATACGGTAATTGCAGCGTCTCCCCCATGGGATTTTCAATGAACAAATAGTCGCGAAGATTGTTCACAATCCGGTCTCGCTGGTGTTGTCCCGAACGCAACCAGTACGAACGCGTTGACGCAAGACCCACCAGATCGTCAAAAGTGAGCTCCTGTGTAAACGTGCTCACATGTGCCTCAACATCGCCAAACGGGTCACCCAATGCAGGTCGCCACTCTGGCCGGTACACATCACCCGCATGAATGATCCGTGCAATCCGCATGACCCATTCGTGAGACACGTCCAACTGGTTAATCAGAATGGCCACTACTCCCCCGGGCACCAAAACCCGGGAGCATTCTTGCACTGCCACAGCTGCGTCGACCCAGTGCCAGGATTGCGCAAACGTCACCATATCGACGCTTGCAGATGGTAACGGAATGTTCTCGCCGGTCCCTACCAGTGAGCGGCAGGGGTTAAGTTTCAGGGCCGAGGTGTCCGGATCGACTGCGACTACGTCCAGGCCGCGATCACGCAAGGCTGCGCTGAGTTTTCCCGTGCCAGCCCCGACATCAACGACGCGGTGACCAGGAGCTGCAGTGATACACACGTCTAGTGCCGCACTGGGATATCCGGGACGAAAACGGTTATAGACGTGTGGCGATTGGCCAAAGTTGCGCCCGTGCAAACGGTTTGTGATCTTAGGTTGTACCATCAGCGCCTGGCCACCGTGTACGAAAACTCCAGGCCGCGATGATCGCTCCCATCCACAACAAACATTTCACCCTTATACGGAGTGAGCACCCCGGGATTATACAGGTGGTGATCGATGCGTGCGCCTAACAGGCTCGGCCACGACGACGGCCAACTCCCCCGGGCTCCCATGCTGAGTTCTTCAGCGGAATCGGAGCACCGACCCGTCCGCATGAGCGGTGAGTCTGTCGTCGCGTTAAAGTCGCCAGCAAGCAACGTGGCACGTTCGCATATGTCCCGCTCAGTCTTGACACTGTGAGCCCAATTTCGTTGATCCACAGCACGTTGTACTGGGGCGTGGACGTGGATCGAATACACTTCACCGATCGAAGTGCGTACTCCAGCGGTAGCAAACGGCAACCCGTGTGCATCAATCACTTCAGGCTCCAAATGGTGCTTGACCATGACCAATGAATCAGCATCAGACGGTGATGCAGTTGGCGTTTCAGGCGTGACAAGGTACCTATCGCTCAGCCCGAATTTTTTCAGTTTGTTCTCAACAGTTGTATGAGCTGCCTCCTGTAACGCGACAACGTCAGCGTCCGTGTCGCGAATCCGTTGAAACAACCGATCGTACGAATCGTTCCCAATTAAGACATTTGCACTTACCACGGTGAGGGAATCTCCAGAAGGCGCTGCGACCTCGGCGCTATTTCGCAAACCCTTTGAGGCCCACTGAACACCCACGCCTACTGTAAACAGTGTCACGACAATGAGCATGGAAAGCACCGCCGGAGATCGAAGGAAAGCCCACAGACAGAAACCAAAAAGCGTAAGACCGCTCACCACTGCAAGAGCAAACGGACGCATAGCAGTAAAGTGAACGAACCCAGTAACGGTATGAAGGCTAAAAACTGCGGGGAAGAAACAGAACAGGCTAATCAGGACCCCAAGCACAGAACCAAAAACCACCGAGGGGCGTCGTAACGCATGAAGCATGATGCTTAGGATAGTGAATATAGACCACCACGAAAGTCAGGGTTTTAACATGGAAAATCTCTCGCACGCCCAAGCCGAGTACGCGGCGTTCAAAGAACGCGGACTGTCCCTGGACATCACACGCGGTAAGCCATCATCAGAACAGCTCGACCTTTCCGCTGGGCTGCTGACGAACGTCACCAATGAAACGGCCATGTCAGACGACGGTGTCGACACGCGAAACTACGGTGGACTCAAAGGTCTGACTGAACTGCGTGAGATTTTTTCGCCCCTTCTGAAAGTACCAACCGAACAGTTATATGCGCAGGGGAACTCCTCCCTTGTACTCATGAGCCAGGTTCTGCAATTCCACCTGCTGCACAACTCGCTGGACGGAGCCGCGTGGGCCGGAAAGAAGCGCGCTATTCTGTGCCCCACTCCAGGCTATGACCGCCACTTTGGGTTGGCTCAGAGTCTGGGCTTTGACCTGATTCCCGTCGAGATGGACGACGAAGGTCCCATACTTGAGCAAGTTGCCGAACACGCTAAACGTGAAGACGTCAAGGGCATGTGGGTCGTTCCGGCTTACTCAAACCCCACAGGGATCAATGTGTCGCCTGAACGCGCCCAAGCGCTGGCTGAGATGCCAGCGTCGGCTGATTTCAAACTGCTGTGGGACAACGCTTACGCGCTTCACCATTTAAGTGATGACAATCAGACGCCAGTCCTCGACATCCTGGACGTGTGTAAAAAGGCAGGAAACCCCAACCGTGTATGGATCTTTGCCTCGACCTCAAAAATCACCCAGGCAGGTGCGGGAGTTGCATTTATCGGATCGTCCCAGCAGAACATGGAATGGTATGAGTCATGCCTCTCCCCCACGTGTATCGGGCCCGATAAAATCAACCACCTACGTCACGCACGGTTCTTCCGTGACGCTCAAGGTGTGCGCGCCCACATGCAGGCACACGCGGCGATCCTCCAACCGAAGTTTGATCTAGCAGAGAAGGTGCTCGACCGTGACTTGGGAAACGTCGAAGGAGTATCGTGGACAAAACCCCACGGAGGCTACTTCATCACCCTGACGGTCCCGCACGGAACAGCGTCCCGCACTGTTGAACTCGCGGCTCAAGCGGGAGTCAAGCTCACCCCAGCTGGCTCCACACACCCATACGGCGACGACCCTACCGACTCCGTTATACGCCTCGCACCGTCCATGCCCACACTCGAAGAACTCGAAGCGGCAATGGAAGGTCTGGTTGCGTGCGTGCGATGTGCAGTAGCAGAACACGCTGACAGATAAATACGGTAAAGAAATACGGCCCCGGACCATCCCCGGGGCCGTGTAACTACTTCATAAACCAGTCTGACTGGCGAATCTGGCGCATAGCTTCTTTTCGGCGGTCAGACGGCAAGGTCTGCACGTACACCACGCCATTCAAGTGATCGGTTTCGTGCTGCAACATCTGTGCAAACACGCCGTCACCGGAAATCTCAACGGGGTGACCGTGTTCATCGACTCCTCGCACTGTCGCAAACTCGTAGCGAGGAGTCGGTAAGAACAAACCCGGGACTGACAAACAACCCTCATCAATATCCCGGAGCTCGCCACCCGTCACGACCTCGGGGTTGAAAACCACTCCCCTACGGCCGTGAAGATCATACCCAAATGCGCGCACAGCAACCCCAATCTGTGGGGCGGCAACGGCGGCACGGCCTTCCGGCGCCGCTGTGTCCAACAGATCCTGAGCCAGCGCGACGGTGGACTCTCCGAACTGGGTCACCGGTTCACACGCTGTGCGTAGAACCGGATCCCCAAACGTGCGAATAGTGCGATTAGCCATCGATCACAACGACCAGATCTCCACCCTCAAGCTGCGCGACTGGACCAATCGCCAAGCGTGAGACCGTTCCATCGATGTGGCTGGTAATCGAAGCTTCCATCTTCATTGCTTCGATCGTGGCAACCGTCTGTCCTGCCTTGACCTCGTCGCCTTCCTTCACCTGTAGTGTGACGACACCGGCGAACGGGCTGGCCACGTGACCGGGGTTGGAGGTGTCTGCTCGTTCAGCTGCGGCAACGTCAACCTTGATGGACTCGTCGCGGACTGACAGTGGGCGCAACTGACCGTTCAGCGTGCACATGACGGTGCGCATACCGCGTTCGTCAGCCGCTCCAATTGCTTGGATACCAAGGAGAAGTGCCTTACCCTTGTCGATCACAACGGCGTGCTCTTCACCCTCTTCGAGACCGTACAGGTAGTCGGTGGTGTTGAGTACTGAAAGGTCACCGTAGGTATCGCGCATATTGAGGAACTCTTTGGCTGGCTGCGGGAAGAGCAGACGGTTAAGAGTGTCACGTCGCACCTCACCGGGTTCATCCAAGAGATTGGAGTCGCTAGGCGCAAGTTCGCTAGCGGGTGCTTTGTGTGTGCGTCCTTCCAGTGCCTTGGTTCGGAAAGGCTCCGGCCAGCCACCCGGAGGGTCCCCGAGGTCGCCGCTGAGGAATCCAACGACGGAGTCCGGGATGTCGTAGTTCTGCGGGTTCTCGGCGAAGTCCTGTGGGTCTGCCCCGACCGCGACCATGTGCAGTGCGAGGTCACCCACGACCTTTGAAGACGGTGTCACCTTGACGAGGTGGCCCAGAATCTTGTCGGCAGCCGCGTAGAAGTCTTCAATTTCTTCGAATTTTTCGCCGAGTCCCAAAGCGTTAGCCTGCTGGCGAAGGTTGGACAGCTGACCGCCTGGAATTTCGTGCTTGTACACACGTCCGGTTGGTCCGGGTAGCCCTGATTCGAAAGGCTTGTAGACGTTGCGCACGCTTTCCCAGTAAGGCTCGAGGTCCTCAACGTTGCGCAAGTTCAGGCCAGTGTCGCGTTCGGTGTTTTCAAACGCGGCGACCAATGCCGAAAGTGAAGGCTGGCTTGTGGTTCCGGCCATTGATGCGCTAGCTGCGTCCACAACGTCTGCACCTGCTTCAGCGGCGGCGATGAGTGTCGCCAACTGACCGCCGGCAGTGTCGTGGGTGTGAACGTGAACCGGCAGGTCGAAGTTCGAACGCAGGGCTGTAACGAGTTTCTTCGCTGCTGCAGGGCGCAGCAGCCCGGCCATGTCCTTAATCGCTAAGACGTGCGCGCCAGACTCGACGATCTCTTCAGCAAGCTTGAGGTAGTAGTCGAGTGTGTAGAGTTTCTCGTTCGGGTCGTTGAGGTCCGAGGTGTAACAGAGCGCTACTTCGGCAACGGCAGTTCCCGTGTTGCGCACGGCGTCGATAGCTGGGCGCATCTGGTTGACGTCGTTGAGGGCGTCGAAAATACGGAAGATGTCCACTCCGGTACGGGTTGCTTCGTCAACGAATGCGTCCGTGACCTTGGTGGGGTACGGAGTGTATCCCACCGTGTTACGACCGCGCAGAAGCATCTGCAGGTTGAGGTTCGGCATGGCTTCGCGGAGTTTTTCAAGACGTTCCCAAGGGTCTTCTGCGAGGAAGCGCAGGGCGACGTCATACGTAGCGCCACCCCATGCTTCAACGCTGAGAAGCTCGGGGGTCATGCGTGCGACGTACGGTGCGACATCTACGAGGTCACGGGTACGTACACGGGTTGCCAAAAGGGACTGGTGAGCATCACGGAACGTAGTGTCGGTGACGCGCAACGCAGTTTCCTGACGCAGGGCTTGGGCCCATTTTTCAGGTCCCAATTCTTGCAGTTTCTGGCGGTGACCAGCAGGAGCTTCACCGGAAATGTCAAATTCTGGAAGCTTCTCGCGCGGTTGCAGTGCGACGGGTGAAGATCCGTGAGGTCGGTTGACGGTGACATTTGCCAGGTACTCAAGGAGCTTAGACCCGCGGTCGGCTCCGACCTTTGCTTCGAGAAGATATGGACGTTCTTCGATGAACGTGGTGGCGAGGTCACCTGCTTGGAACGCTGGGTCGGCGAGGACCGCACGCAGGAATCCGATGTTCGTTGCTACACCACGGATACGGAATTCCGCCAACGCGCGGTTGGCACGCGAAGCGGCCTGTTCAAAAGTGCGTCCGCGCGTGGTGCACTTGACGAGCATGGAGTCAAAGTGGGCAGACACCTCGGCGCCCGCGTAGACGGTTCCACCGTCAAGACGAACACCTGCACCGCCCGCAGAGCGGTATGCCGTGATCGTTCCCGTGTCTGGGCGGAACGAGTTGGCCGGGTCTTCAGTAGTAATGCGGCACTGGAGTGCAGCACCCTTGATGTGAATGTTGTCCTGAGTGAGGCCGAGTTCTTCCAGAGAAGCTCCAGCGGCGATCCTCATTTGCGACTGTACGAGGTCGACGTCGGTGATTTCTTCAGTGACCGTGTGTTCCACCTGAATGCGCGGGTTCATTTCGATGAACGCGTGCTTACCTTTACGCGGACCTTCAGTTTCGAGGAGAAACTCAACTGTTCCAGCGTTCTGGTACCCCAGAGCGCGAGCGAATTTCAGCGCATCTTCGTGAAGTGCGTGTGCGATCTCAGGTTCGAGGTGTGGAGCGGGTGCGATTTCGACAACTTTTTGGTGGCGACGCTGGATAGAGCAGTCGCGCTCAAAAAGGTGGACAGCGTTTGAGTCGTTGTCTGCGAGTACCTGCACTTCAATGTGGCGTGGCCGCTGCACAGCCTGCTCAATGAATACTGTTGGGTCGCCAAAAGCTCCTT
>CABTZC010000025.1 GCA_902489185.1 uncultured Brevibacterium sp.
CCCACCATTTCAAAAACATCTTTACCCAGCCGCGAGGTTGCCATGGACACGAGTTCAACCGTGTCGCGCACAGGAGGCTCGCCTGCGATCAACGCGTTCGCCGCGTCAATTCGGAACTTTGGTTTGGAAGTGCGGGCGGGGGCACCTCGGCGAAGCCACGCGAGTTCTTTTCGCATCAAGTTTTGGCGTTTGGCTTCTTCTGCCTGCGCCTGCCGGTCACGCTCAACCCGCTGCAAAACATATGCCGCGTAGCCGCCGTCGTAGGCGTCGACTGTGGCGTCGTGGACTTCCCACGTGCGGGTCGTTACCTCGTCGAGGAACCACCGGTCGTGGGTGACGGTCAAGAGCGCGCCCTGGCCGGCTGACCACCGTTTCTTTACGTGTTCTGCCAGCCAACGCACACCCGTCATGTCTAAGTGGTTCGTGGGCTCGTCCAGAATGAGCACATCCCACGGCTGAGCCAGAAGCGCCGCAAGAGCGACCCTACGCCGCTGTCCCCCCGACAGGCTATGAGTTGGGGTGTCGAGTGGAAGGTCACCCAAAAGCCCGTGAATGACGTCGCGTTTCTGGGCGTCCGAGGCCCATTCGTGGTCGGGAACATCACCTACCACCGCATGGCGCACCGTGGCCGACTCCCCCAAATCGTCGCTCTGACGCAAGTACCCAATCCGGGTACCACCTCGGGAAGTCACCCGGCCGGAGTCCGGCGGTAAGTCAGAGGACAGAATCCGAATGAGCGTGGATTTCCCGTCGCCGTTGCGCCCCACGATCCCAATGCGGTCCCCCGCAGACACCCCAACGGTCACGTCGTCAAGAACGACCCGGTTGGGGTAGGACAGACTGATCGATTCAGCGCCTAACAGGTGCACGCACGGTCCTTTCTTTTCTTAAATGGCCTTGCCTAACACGATAGTCTGAGAAGAAGCTCCCCGGCCCCCAGCGAGGAAAAATGAACGACGACCGTACGAAACGCAACGCATCTCACGACAAATCTGCAGCTTCTGGAGAGCCCGAAATCGACATCCGCATGGGCCCCAAACTCCAGGAGCAACAGGAAAAAGCCCAACGTAAAAAGAAGGTCCGCGAAGAGCGCACCAAGAAGGCCAAGCGTTTTATTGAGGAGATCGAATACCCTCACGGCATCCACCCCGCGCTCGTCCCTGGCGTTTCGATTGAGGATCAGCTGGTTCGATACCGGGTGGATAAAGGCATCCTCATCATCGTCGGGCTGCTCATTGTGGGGTTCGTCGCATGGGGTATCGCTGCACCCGAACAGGTTTTGGACGTGTCCACCGCGGCGTTGCAGTGGGTGATGGGCAACCTGGGGTGGATTTTCAACGGTCTGGCAATCGTATTGGTGATCTTCCTGCTGTGTATTGCGTTTTCGCGTTACGGCCGCATCCCACTGGGACTTGACGGCGAGAAGCCGGAGTTTTCTACCGGGTCGTGGGCGGCCATGTTGTTCGCAGCTGGAATCGGTATTGCGATCATTTTCTTTGGTCCGTATGAGCCCATGCAGTATTTCTTGTCGCCTCGCCCGGGCGCGTATGACCCGGCCACTGTTGAAGCGATCAAGGGTGCAATGTCGCAGGCTGCCTTGCACTGGGGCGTTAACGCGTGGGCGATTTATGCAATTGTGGGCCTCACGGTTGCGTATATGTCATTCCGCCGAGGTCGTCTCCCCTTGATGAGTTCCGTTTTAGAGCCGCTGTTTGGCAAGAAAAGCGACTCGTTGGGTGGTCGCATTATTGATTCGCTCGCCATTGTCGCGACGTTGTTTGGTACCGCGTCGAGCCTAGGTTTGGGGTCACTTCAGATTGCGCGCGGAGCCCAGCTTGTCACTGGTTGGGACACTACCGGGAACACCGTGGCCATCATCATCATTGTGGTGTTGACGATTGGCACGATCATTTCTGCAGTTTCCGGTGTGACAAAGGGAATTCGTCGCCTCTCCAACATCAACATGGTGATGGCGGTGGGGCTGGCTTTCTTCTTCTTTGTTGCCGGGCCCACGGTGTTCTTGGTGAACATTATCCCCGGCGTTATTGTCGACTATTTTGCGACCGCCCCCGAGGCGCTCTCGGCTACCATGGCGGACTCACCTGAGATGCAGGAGTTTTTGTCATCGTGGACCACGTTCTACTGGGCGTGGTGGGTGAGTTGGTCACCGTTTGTGGGTGTGTTTACTGCCAAGATTTCCCGCGGTCGTACGATTCGCCAGTTCATTCTGGGTGTTTTGTTCATCCCGTCGTCGATCATTATTCTGGCGTTCACCATTTTGGGTGGAACGGCGATTTACTTGCAGCACACACAGAAGGCTGTTGCCCCCGACGGCACGATTGATTCTCTGCCTAATCCTGAGGACATCTTCTTCACTGTGCTCGACTACCTCCCGGGTGCTGCTTTTATCGCGCCCATTGTCATGGTGATGTTGGCTGTTTTCTTCATCACCACGGCCGACTCCGCTTCTTTGGTCAATGCACAACTCACCCAGGGTGGAAACCCTAAACCCAACCGTATGATCACTGCGTTTTGGGCTTTGTGCATGGCAGGAATTGCTGTCGTCATGCTGTTGGTGGGTGGATCTAGCGCACTGACCGGTTTGCAGAATTTCATCACGGTGACTGCTTTACCGTTTACGTTTGTCATCGTCCTCATGTGCGTGGGACTGGTGAAAGACTTGCGGAACGACCCGCAAACGCTCCGGACTAACTACACGCAGCAAGCGCTGAAGTCCATGGTGCGGCGCGGTATTGAAAAACACGGCGATGATTTCGCTATTTCGATCGAACCAACGTCGAGCACGTCCAAGTACGCGGCGGGAGCAACATTCGACTCCAAGACCGAGGACTTGACGGCCTGGTATCAGCGGACCGACGAAGACGGAAACCCTGTCAACTATGACTACGCGACGGGTGAGTACTTGGATGACGACGGTGACCCCATCGACATGGATTCCTCTGACGAGTCCGCGTCTTCCAAGCCGTCTCACCGCTCTGATGAGGAAACTCCGTAGCGTATTTCGCTAGTGCGACATAGAATAGTGGTATCTGAGCGAAAGGACGACTATGGCACGGATCCGCGAATGGGGTGAGTTGGAATCCCAAATCATGAATTTCTTGTGGGATTCCCCGGTACCTTTGGGTGCCCGTGACATTCAGCGTCTGTTCGTTGACCACACTCCTGCGTACTCCACCGTGATGACCACGCTCACACGTTTGGAGAAGAAGGGACACGTCAAACGCGGCGGACCTTCCCCTCGCAAGACTAAATTCGAAGCCGTTCGCACTAACGAAGAACAGACTGTAGACGACATGGTGAGCGTGTTAGACCAGGCGAATGACCGCGAAGCCGCTCTTCTGGCCTTCGCAGGTAACCTGGACAGTCGCGACCTTGAGCTTTTGCGTTCGGCTTTCACGAAATAAGGGCAGTGCTCGCTAGCGCAATTACGTGTTTCGCCCTCGCGTGTGTCACGGGCGTACTCATCCCCGTTCTCATGCGCACCCGCATTCAATTACGATTCCCGTCCCTGTCGCTGTACACCCAGCTGGGGTCCACGGTTTTGAGCGTATGGTTTGCGTTTGCCGCTGCTATCTCACTGGTTATGTACATGCTCCCGGTGCTTTCAAACACACTCTCGTACACTGGCGCGTGGGCATATGTCCTGGCAACTCTGCTGACCGCTGCGGCCGTGGGCTTCTGGACCATGGCAACCGCCCCCGTAACCAAGGACGTGCGCGAGGTCATCACAACACTCAACACTCACCTCGTCTCCCAAGAACAACGCCAAGGGTTCACGTTAGGAACCGTGCAGCACACGTATCCAGCAGCTCTTTCTACTCCCCCAACCGGTGGCCAGCCTGGCACCATCATGGTGACAACGGGATTACGTGATGCCCTGACATCTGGACAGTTTCAGGCAGTTTTGGCTCACGAGTACGCACACGTGACACAACGTCACGGAAAAATTCTCTCAATCCTCACAACGCTGGAACACATGCTGCGCGTTTTCGGGTCACTCAAGCGATCCGCCGCACTCCTGGTAGAACTGGCAGCCGATGATATCGCGGCAAAACAAGCTGGCCCCGCAGAGCTGGCCAACGCATTAGCAGTCATGGCAAAAGCAACAGGCGACGAAACCATGTTCCTTCGGGCCGAACGACTCACAACCAAAAAGTGGCCACGAGAACACTGGCGCACAATCCCCGAACCGATCCGGGTCGACAAGCTACGAAACCAGTGACCCTAGCCAGACGTCACAATATGAGCACCGCACGCCGGCCCCGTTACGCGAACGACATGCTTGACAGATTCGCTCGCTTCTAACAAAACGGTGAGGTCCAAGGCATGAGTAGCATCTTCGACCAAGAACCCCACCGTGGGCCCAGAGCCGGACATCAACGCTGCCAAGGCGCCTGCCTGCCGCCCGGTGGCGACGACCTCGGCGATGGCAGGCAACAGCCCACACGCGGCGGGCTCCATATCGTTGTGCACAACCTGTGCCAACGCGTGCGCGTCCCCCGAACCGACCGCTTGCAAAACATCCGCCAAGCGCTCCTGCACGTCCCCAGCAGGCGGGGCCTCGCCAGCATCGCGGAGGTCGTCCAAAGTTTTGTAAACCACGGGGGTAGAAAGTTCGTCAACCGAGGTGGCAAGCACCCAGGTGAACTCGCCGGAGCTTAAGATGGGGCTGAGTTCATCACCTCGGCCGGTTCCCACAGCGCATCCGCCGCGCAGAGCAAACGGGACATCGGCGCCAAGTTCGGCACCCACGGTACGCAGAAGATCAGGGTCGTTGATGCCCGCGAGTTTCGCATAGGCAACAAGAGCGGCAGCCGCGTCAGCCGATCCGCCACCCATGCCACCTGCGACGGGAACATTCTTCTCAATTTCAACCGCAACCGGAACGTGTACGCCAGTGCGGGCGGCTAAACGGTTGATCGCCGAAACCGCTAAGTTCGAGTGATCCAGCGGGATCGCAGTCGAACCGAACCGGCCTTTGAGCGTCACTGCATGCACCGGGCTGAGCCCCGGATACGTGTCGGTACCGGAGATGTTGCGCATCGATGCATCGGTCGTGTCGAAACGCGTGCGAAGAGTGACTTCCTCATACATGTTGAGGGCCTGAAAAACGGTGACGAGTTCGTGGTATCCGTCATCCATGCGTTCCCCCACATGAAGGAACACATTGATTTTTCCGGGCGCTCGCGCGGTCACCGCTGTCATTGTGAGCCTTTCCCTCCAGCCAGCCACGTGCGTGCAATTGTGATGAACGCGTCGATGTCCAGGGCTTCACCGCGAGTCTTGGGATCGACTCCCGCGTCCACCAGCACCTGTTCAGAGTCCGCGCCTGACCCTACAAGGCCGGCGAGCGCCTGCCGGAGCGTCTTACGGCGCTGGGCAAACGCCGCGTTGACCACATCAAACGTGGCCCTGCGTAGTTCCTCATCACCGTATGGTTCCGCGTGTTTCACGATCCGCACCAGCCCGGAACCAACGTTGGGGGCCGGCCAAAAGACGTTCTTCCCAATGTCCGACCCGCGAGTCACAGCCCCGTACCACTTGGCTTTCACGCTGGGCGCCCCGTACACCCGCGAACCTGGGGTGGCAGCTAGACGGTCTGCCACCTCGGCCTGCACCATCACCAACACCGAGTTCAGCGACGGGAACGTTTCCAGGAAGTGCATGAGCACCGGAACAGCCACGTTGTACGGCAGGTTCGCCACCAGGGCGGTGGGGGTGGTGGGAAGTTCGGTGACGTGAAGGGCGTCGTCGTTGATGAGGGTGAGCGGGTGGGCATCCGGGGAGTGTTCGTCGATTGTGCGCGGAAGCCGGGAGGCCAGTAGCGTGTCGATCTCGACGGCCGTGACAGGGTGGCCTGCTTCCAGCAGCCCCAACGTGAGCGAGCCTAATCCCGGGCCGATTTCCACGACCTGCTCGCCGGGGGTGAGCTGTGCTTCTTCGACGATCATGCGCACCGTATTGGGGTCGATCACGAAGTTTTGACCACGCGTTTTAGTGGGGCGAAGCCCCAGTTCATGTGCAATCTCGCGAACGGTGCGCGCGGTCAGTAGTGTGCTCACGTCTCCACCCTATACGCCAGTTACGATAGTGAAATGGATCCCAGCACTTTGAAACAACTTCTTGACGTTTCTGCTTTAAAGATTCTGGATTCACTCGATTACGACCGTTCGCGTGAGTTGCAGCTGAACAAGCAGTTGAGGGCGCAGGGGTTGAGCCCCGAACTCACGGCAGCGATCCTCACGCAGGCTCAGTTGCGCATCGGGGCCGAGGACAAATTTGGTCCGTTTGCTTCGCACATGTTGTTTACCCGCGACGGGTTGGCACAGGCCACGCGGCTTCCGGTCGCCGCCCACCACGCGGCGCGCATGCGTCAGGCTGGGGTCTCCTCGGTCGTTGATTTGGGGTGCGGGATTGGTGCGGATGCGCTGGCTTTCGCAGGCACGGATGTGCAGGTGCGCGCCGTTGAGATTGATGAGGTGACCGCTGCAATCGCGGCGTTCAATATGCGTGAGTTCCCCACCGCCGAGGTCGTTCACGGTGCCGCTGAGGATCAGGACCTGGCGGGGTTTGATGCGCTGTGGTGCGACCCCGCCCGCAGGTCCGGTTCGCACCGCGATGGGCAGGCGCGCAGGCTCAGTGATCCGGAGTCGTTTTCGCCTTCCCTGTCGTGGGTGGTTGAGAAGGCCGCCGAGGTGCGGGCGGCTGGCATCAAGTTGGGACCGGCGTTGGATCATGCGCTTGTACCCGACGGATGGGAAGCCCAGTGGGTTTCGCACAATGGCGATGTTGTTGAAGTGGCTCTGTACGCCGGTGAGGCCTGCCAGCGTGCGGGGCGTTCCGCTCTTCTCATGGGCGATGGGCCCGGAACACTCACGGTGCACGAGTCCGAGGTGCCCGAAGCGGACGAACCCGGGATTGGTGAGCTGGGCGAGTATCTGTTCGAACCGGACGGCGCCCTGGTGCGCGCCGGGTTAGTCACTGCCCTGTGTGATCCTCTAGGTGCGTGGCGGGTCTCCCCCAAAATTGCGTACCTGACGGGCGACGCTCTTGTGACCGGGATTGCTCAGCGCGCGGTATCGCAGTACCGGATTGTTGACGTGTTGCCCGCCGGTATTAAGGCATTGCGTCAAGCTCTGAAGGCCCGCGATATTAGCAAGGTCATCATTAAGAAACGTGGCATGGATATTGTTCCCGAAAAGGTTCGCCGACAGTTGAAACTCACGCAGGGCAGCGAGTCAGCAACTTTGGTTTTCACCCGTGTGGGCGAAAAGCACGTGGTGTTGTTGACGCAACCCGTGACGCTGTAACTAGCCACCACTATTTTCCGCACTGAGGCGATTTGGCGCGAACCTTCACGGGGAGTTGGGCTTTCGCCTTTAGTTCGCCCGACAAGTATTTGGCTGCGGCATCCATTGCGTACTCATTGCCGGAATACGTAGCGATGACGGTGTGGGCCTTGGCTCGGTCAACCTTCCATGGTGCGTCGATTCCCACAACGTACTCCGCACCGTCCGCAGGTGCCTGGCCCACGCTCACAGTGGGACCGTTACCCACGGAGACACCATTGTTTTTGAACGCTTCCGTCAGTCGCTCAACCGCCACATCGTCATCACCAACGACACGAGCCTGCTTCAGCGGCTTAGCCACCTTGCACTCACCGCTCACCACCGATAGGGATTCTTCCGCATACGCGCGCAGCGCGTCCTCAGTTTTAGGGGTGCTTCTCTTGGCAGTCTCAGCGCTACGTTCGTGCCACAGGCTCAGCGACACCACCCGAGTCGCCGCCTCTTTCAACCGTTTACGTGGCAGGTTGCCGCTCTTCACCGCCTTCACGATGCTCGCGTGCGCATGTTCAATGTCGGCAGGCATAAGCGCCAGGTCAGCCCCCGCCTTGATCGCCGCGAGTGCCGCGTCCTTTTGTGTGATCGCCCCCATGTTCAGTGCATCGGTCACTGCCACATGCTCAAAGCCAACGTCTTTACGCAGAGCTTCGTACACCTCGGGGTTGAGATCCCCAGGCAACTTTTCATTCCCGGGCAATGCAATGTGGCCCACCATGATCAACGGGACACCCACCTCGGCGGCTTTTCTAAACGGTTCAAACTCCGTTTTGCTCAGCTTTTTCAGCGACTTCTCCGACACGGGCAGGGATTCGTGCGAGTCGACCGTGAGTGAACCGTGGCCCGGAAAGTGTTTGGCGGCCGAACCAATCCCGGCCTTGCTGTACCCGTTCACTGCGGCCGCGACCGTGTTACTCACCGCGCCAGGCTTATCGCCGGCAGACCGCACGTTGATCGCCGGGTCTTTTGCGCCCACGGTGACATCGGCGACAGGGGCGAAGTCGATCGAAAAACCAGCTTCACGCAGCTCCGCGCCCTGCACGTGAGTCGCGTCGGTGACCGTGTCTTTATCACGCACGGCCCCACCTGCCATGAGCGGCGGGAACGGCATGGTTGCCGAGCGCACGCGGGCAACGGGGCCACCTTCTTGGTCGACTGAGGTGAGGACCGGCCAGCCACGGTCTTTGCCACCTTCTTGAATGGCCGAGGTGGTCGCCTGCAGGTCTTTCAACGTGGCTGTTTCGCTCAGGTTATTTGTCATGACGATACTGCCCGACAGGTGCAAGCGTTTGATGGTGTTCGCGGCGACCTTCGGATCCGTTCCGTTGTACGTCATCATCAAAACAGAGCCTGCCAACTCTTCGTCCGACATCTGTTCGACGATCTTTTTTGCTTCCGCTGTGTCGTCCTTGCTAATTCCTTTAACCGGCGCCGGACCCTGGGTCGCAGGGGCTTCAGGGGGTCTGGAAGTGGTGCGGGACTTCTCAGTTGTCTGGGCGGGGTCTGAGGTGTGGGTGGGGGTCCCCTGAGGTCCTCCACAACCAGCCAGAAACAGCGCACAGATTCCTGCGGTAATTAAACGACGCATGAGCCCAAGTTTAGCTAGGCTGTTATGTGCAATTGCTAAACGAGAGGCACCTCAATGACGCAGTACGTGATCGACGTGGATCAACTTCACCCGCTTCTGGGTACACCCCGTGTTCGTATCCTGGATGTGAGGTGGACCTTGGACAAACCCAACGGTTACCCGGACTACCTGGAAAACCACATTCCCGGTGCCACGTACGTATCACTGGACGAACAGTTGTCTAGCCACCGACCAAATCAACCGCACCTGGGCCGCCACCCACTTCCCAGCGTTGAGGAATTTCAGCAGACTCTGCGGTGCTTGAGTATCGACGAGAAGTCCACGGTAGTCATCTATGACGACGCTTCGTCACTTGCGGCGGCTCGCGCGTGGTGGCTCCTCATGTGGGCGGGACTCACAGACATTCGGGTTCTCAACGGTGGCCTATCAGCGTGGAAAGAAGCCGGATACGAACTGGAGCACGGCCCAGACACCAATGAACGCGTGCCGTCGTCCTACACCGTCACTCCGTCCCTTCCCACTACGGACGCAGTAGGGGCAGCTGATCTCGCCCGCACCGGGATCCTCATCGACTCCCGTGCCGCCGAACGCTACCGCGGGGACAACGAACCCATGGACCCCAAAGCCGGCCACATCCCAGGCGCCATCAACCGACCCACAACCCTCAACACCCCTAACGGGCGGTGGCTCGCAGAGGACGAACTCCGGAAAGCGTGGAACGACCTCGGCGTGATTGACGAAACGGGCAAGCCTACCGCGGAGGTGGGCGTTTACTGCGGGTCTGGTGTCACAGCGTGTCACAATGCGTTGAGCCTCATGAGTGTGGGCGTGACCCCGGTTTTGTACGGTCCTTCCTGGTCAGGGTGGTCATCGGACGACGCAAATCCCGTTGCGACAGGAGACCAAGCGAGCTAGCTCACACCGTATCTTCCTGGGCCACCCACTAGGATTGCCATCATGGTTGATTTTGCGCAGTCCCCCCGTTCGACCTTAGGAGTCGAATGGGAGCTAGCCCTGGTTGACAAGACGAATTTGGACCTCGTGCCCCGCGCCGGGGAGGTCCTCAATCGTGTTGCCGACGCTGGTCTCGATTCGTGCATTGTGGGCGAAATGCTCACGAACACGGTTGAGGTCGTTACCGGGGTTCATGAACGAGTGTCCGGCGCAGTTGCGGACCTCAAATCTTCTGTTGCCAAGCTTCGCGAAATCACCAATCCCCTGGGTCTAGACCTCATGAGTGCTGGGACTCACCCGTTTGCGCACTGGCGCGAACAACAGGTGACCGACAAAGAGCGTTACGCAGAACTCATCAACCGCACTCAGTGGTGGGGCCACCACATGCTCATTTACGGGGTTCACACGCACGTAGGTGTCGACAAACGTGAGTACGTGTTGCCCATTATGAACGCGCTCATGTGCTACGTGCCGCATCTGCAAGCGGTGAGTGCGTCCAGCCCGTTTTGGGAAGACACGGACACTAGTTACGCGTCCAACCGCGCCATGTTGTTCCAGCAATTGCCCACCGCCGGGCTACCGTATCCGTTCACAGAATGGCGCGAATACGACAAGTACGTTCGCGACATGCTCAAGACCGGTGTCATAGAAGAGATTAACGAGATCCGGTGGGATATCCGGCCTGCTCCTAAGTGGGGGACCATTGAAGTGCGGGTGTGTGATGGCATGCCTACCATCGCCGAGGTCGCCGCAGTGACCGCGTTCGTCCAGTGTCTGGTGCACCACTTCTGCGATCGCTTGGACCGCGGGTTGAGCTTGCCCACCATGCCGCAGTGGTTCCATGTGGAAAATAAGTGGCGTGCTGCGCGTTACGGGATGGACGCGATCATCATTGAAAACGAGCTAGGACGGGAACGCCTGGTGAAGCACGTGATTGCTGATGAGGTGGAGTTCTTAACCCCGATTGCCCGCGAGCTTGGGTGCGAGGATGAACTGCTGGGTATGTTGGAGTTCGCGCGCATTGGCGCGTCGTATGAGCGCCAGCGAGCCGTTTACGAAAACACCGGCGACATGTTCCAAGTGGCCAAGCTTCTGGTTGACGAGTTCAAGTCCATGAGGCCTTCTGAAGTTATTCCAGGGCCCGGCGCACAGTAGGTTACAACTAGCACCGGTGTTCCTCAAAGGCCACAAACTGAGGGGAACTTTCACTTCTGATACGCATGTACGCACCGTGCGCATACCACCCTGGGCACGTGAAGACTTTCCGTATGACAGACACCGCAAACGTCACGAAAGAAGGACTACGGTTTCACCACCTCGGCGGGATTCTGCATGTCATTGCACGGCAAGAACCTGTGGAAAACCTGGTCGCAGTCCTTGACGCGCTCATGGGGCCATGGCGCAGACCAGCGGAACTGACACGCACAAAACTCGACCAACTGGTTGTTGCCGGGCCCAAAACGTACGGGTGGCCAAAGCTGAAACAAGCCAGTGCGCTGGCCCGTGAAAACGTTGCCTCACCTCAAGAAACCCGACTCAGGCTAGCGTTGGTTCGTGCGGGTCTTCCCGAACCAGAGGTCGCACACCCAGTGTGGATTGAACGGTTCGGGGTGCATATCCACCCTGACTTGGCGTACCCGTTTGCAAAGATCACGATCGAATACGAAGGACGCCACCACTTCGAGCTCACAGAGCAAGTACTCAAAGACACCGAACGGTACTACGAACTAGGCCGGCTGGGGTGGACAGTGATTCGCGTGACCGCACTACACGAGCTCGACGATGTTGTGCTCAAGGTCCGCGAGTGCCTAGAAACCTAAACCGGATTACCCACCACAAGTGAGCGGTTTGCGTCTAGAGGTGGTGGGTAACTAGCCGTTTCTGGGCCGAAAACGTGAACAAAACGAACAAAAAGGGCAATTAGTCACCACAGCGGTTTGTAATGTGTTGGGTAAACTGGTCACGCGAGGAAGTCACCCCAGGACCTTACGCAGAGTGGGCCAGGCCTTCGCGAACTCGGGGTGCAAAGAGTAGTCCTCAACCTGGTCCACGGGAACCCACGCGAGTTCCTCACTTTCGGGGTCACTAATGCTTTCTTCTAGACGCCTCAGAGCCCGGCAGATCACCGTGGTGTACGTCCAGCCGCTCTTGTCGACCGTGTACTCGTCAATGATCTCAATGTCGTGCCCGTCAAGAGCCGGCACACCTGCTTCTTCGTGACTCTCGCGAATCGCAGCCGCAACGTCGCTTTCGCCCTTGTGTTTGGCCCCTCCAGGAATACCCCACGTCCCTCCGTGAGCCGACCACGCGACCCGGTGCTGAAGCAAAACGCCCCGCTCCAAGTCATGAATGAGCAAGCCGGCAGCTCCGAACAACCCCCAGAAACGACCCTGAGATGTTTCACACCAGCCGTCACCAGAAACACGTGCAACCTGTGGGTCAGACATAGACGTGGTCGACCTCCAATGAGCTTGTCACTCCAAACGAAAAGTCAGACGGTGGCAGTCCACGGCTCAGAACCTCGGCCCCCAACGCAGCCACCATGGCACCGTTATCCGTGCACAGTGCGAACGGCGGAATCCGCAACGTCACTCCAGCCTGCGCACAGTCCTGCTCAAGGCGATCGCGCAACCGCCCATTCGCCGCAACTCCCCCACCTACAAGCAGGTGAGGAAAGTTGAAGTCTTCACACGCCAAAAGTGCTTTCTTCACCAATACGTCAACAATCGCTTCTTCGAAGCTAGCCGCGACATCCGCAACGCTGGCGTCCGGTGTTTGAGTGACATAGCGCAGGGCCGCGGTCTTCAAACCAGAAAAAGAAAACGAATAGCGACGTTCCGGGTCACGCATATCCTTTGCAGACGTAAGCCCCCGCGGGAAAGCAACCGCGTGCGGATCCCCGACAACCCCGTCAGTGAAA
>CABTZC010000026.1 GCA_902489185.1 uncultured Brevibacterium sp.
ACGCGACGGTGAACCGGCTTCAAACCGTCCCTGGCGTCCGGAAGCGCACGCCCCACGATCACGCTCATTGCGTAGTCCAAGTAACTACGCTGCATTTCAAGGTTGAGGTCAACCTTTTCAACCCGTGAGGCCACTACACCTTGCGCGTCTTCCGGTGTCTGGTCCTCACCGTGAGTTTCGTCGGCCACTTAAGCCCTCCTCGTGTCTGAACGCTGACTCGCACCCGCGAGCTGGCAACGTCGTATGTCTTAAATGTCTAGGAAGCGAACGTCTTTTGCGTTCTCTTGAATGAAGCGTTTGCGCGAATCCACGTCATCGCCCATGAGCACCGAGAAAATCTCGTCGGCCACCATCGCGTCATCCAGCGTGACCTGCTTGAGCAGACGGTTATCAGGGTTCATGGTGGTCTCCCACAGTTCGTGGTAGTTCATTTCACCCAGACCCTTGTAGCGCTGGATACCCAGTTCCTTTGGCAAGCGCTTTCCGTTGGCACGCCCATCGGCCAAAAGCGCGTCACGTTCTCGGTCGGTGTACGCAAACTCATCCGTCGCATTCGACCACTTGATGCGATACAGCGGCGGAGTCGCCAAGTACACGTGACCGCGCTCAATCAGCGGCTTCATGTAACGGAAAATCAGCGTGAGCAACAGCGTGGTGATGTGCTGACCGTCAACATCGGCGTCGGCCATGAGCACAATCTTGTGGTAGCGCAGTTTCTCCATGTCGAATTCGTCGCCAATTCCGGTTCCAAACGCCGTAATCATCGACTGCACTTCCAGGTTCGACAGCGCGCGGTCCAGCCTGGCCTTTTCAACGTTGAGGATCTTTCCACGCAGAGGCAAAATCGCCTGGGTCAGCGGGTCACGACCCTGCACCGCCGAACCACCAGCGGAGTCACCCTCCACCAAGAACACTTCCGAAATCGACGGGTCCTTCGACTGGCAGTCCTTGAGCTTTCCGGGCAGACCCGAAGATTCCAGCAGCGACTTCCTGCGCGTCGCTTCACGTGCCTTACGGGCGGCCATCCGTGCTTGGGATGCTTGAATGGCCTTGCGTACAACCTCTTTGGCTTGCATGGGGTTGGACTCCAGCCAGTGGCCGAGGTGGTCGCGGACTACCCTCTGCACAAACCCGCGTGCTTCAGAGTTCCCCAGCTTCGTTTTAGTCTGACCTTCGAACTGAGGCTCACCCAGTTTGATGGAAATGACGGCCGTAAGTCCTTCACGGACATCATCACCAGTGAGGTTGGAGTCCTTTTCTTTCAAGAGCTTTTGTTCACGTGCGTACGCATTGATCAGGTTGGTCAACGCGATGCGGAAACCTTCTTCGTGGGTTCCACCTTCATGAGTGTTAATCGTGTTCGCGTACGTGTGAACGGATTCTGCGTAACTCGACGTCCACTGCATGGCCACTTCGAGCGCAATGGTTTCTTCCGTGTCTTCAGCCTCGAAAGAAATGATGTCTTCGTGAACGGGCTCGGACTTCTTCGTGGAGTTCAAGTACTGCACGTAATCAAAGAGTCCGTTGTCATATTTGAACGTGACTTCGCGTGGCTTGAACTCTTCTTCTTGTTCTTCAAGCTGAACGTCATCGTCGTTGACCTGCTCTGCGCGTTCGTCACGCAGAGTAATACTGAGTCCCTTGTTCAAGAACGCCATCTGTTGGAAGCGAGCACGCAGCGTTTCAAAGTTGAACTGGACGGTGTCAAAAATTTCTTCATCCGGCCAGAACGTAATGATGGTTCCGGTGTGATCTGCGACTTCACCCTTCGTGACGTCGCCTGTGGGCACACCGCGTTCATAGCTCTGGCGCCACACATATCCATCACGGTGAACTTCTGCGTCCATCTTTTTCGACAACGCGTTGACAACGGAAGAACCTACACCGTGCAAACCACCGGACACTGCGTATCCACCGCCACCGAACTTACCTCCGGCGTGCAGAATCGTCAGAACCACCTGCAAGGTGGGAACCTTCTCAGTGGAGTGCATGGCAACCGGGATACCACGACCTCGGTCTTCTACCCGCACTCCCCCATCAGCCAAAATGGTGACGTGAATCGTGTCGTTAAACCCGGCTAGCGCTTCATCAACCGCGTTGTCGACGATTTCATAAACCAGGTGGTGCAGACCTCGTTCGGATGTTGACCCGATGTACATACCGGGACGCTTACGAACCGCTTCTAAACCTTCTAGGACGGTAATATCGTCCGCGTCATAATGCCGGTTGTCGTCCGCTGTCATGGGTCTCCTCGTGTGAACAATACGTACTGCTCAATAGTATCGTGTTCGCGGCCCTCATACCTATATATAAGGCGCTTGAACCGGGCAAATCTCGAAGTTTATCCCGATTCACACACCGCCCCTTTGCTCCACGGGTGTGCGGCCGTTATTTGGGCGTTCAGAGCTTTCACAGATTGCGGACTGACTGTACGTGTTAGCCGTACGTATCCCGGGGACCTCTACCCTTGACCGAACGGCGTCCATGTTTCCAGGATTTCTGCGCCGGCCCCATGATCTCAATCTCATCAATGACGCGCCGGCCCAGCTCTTTTTCCAGCCGGTCCAAAAGCATCGCCGACATCACACGCATCTGTGTTGCCCACGTGCTCGAGCTCGCACGCACCACCAGCTTGGGTGGTTCACAGATCACCGGCACACAGTGCTCGGCAACATTAACGCCCACAAGCTGCGGCCATCTGCCCATCAACTCACCCACATCGAGCTGGGTCTTCCACCCAAACTTCTTCGTCAGCGCAGCCAGGCTGGCCCCCAACTTCTGCGGATCCCGGGGATCTTTACCGGGACCGGAATAAACGACCTCGGCGCGGGTATAACTACGCCACGAACGCCGTGGTCCAGCTGCCACGTCCGCGCCGTCTCCCATGCGGCGCACCCGGTCTAACGCTTCCAACACCGCCACCGAGGTGGTGGGATCCCCCAGGGTGTACTCCCCCACTACGCGTCCTGCAGGTGAATGATGGTCGAATGCAAGGACTCTGGAACGTCACCGGGGACAGCGGCTGTGATGAGAACTTGTTGTGCAGGTTCGAGCATTCCGGCCAGTCTGTTGCGCCGCCCTTCGTCGAGTTCCGCGAAAACATCGTCGAGGACCAAAACAGCGGAATCGTCTGGGTCATTGTTGTCCTCTTGAAGTACGTGCCAGCCCGCCAACTTCAACGCCAACGCCACTGACCAGGACTCACCGTGCGAAGCATAGTGCTTAGCCGAAACCCCGCCGATCTCCAATTCAAGGTCATCGCGTTGTGGCCCTACAAGAGTGAGTCCACGGTCAATTTCAGGAACCCGCCTGGCCTGAAGCGCTTCAATAATTGCGTTCTTGGCATCAGTTGTATTTTCGATATCCGAATAATCGATCCGTGAGGAATAAGTCGCAGTGACCGTTCTGCGGTCCTCGTTGGCATCCTGAGCCAAGGTTGCAAAGTCGTGCTGCAATGGTTGGGTGAGTCGCTTCACCAAGTTCATTCGCCCCGCCACCAGCTGGGATGCGGCCTCCGCAAATGCCTCATCCCAAATGGCAAGAGTTGCTTCAAGGCCTGGATCGCGGTTGCTCTTCAGCTCCTTCAACAGGGCGTTTCGTTGCTTAAGTGCCCGGTCAAAATCGGCGCGCACGGCCACGAATCTAGGCGACTGAGTCACCAACAGATCATCAAGGAAATCTCGGCGCTGAGCCGGTTCCCCTTTCACCAGGCCTAAGTCTTCGGGCGCGAACACTACACACGGCAAAAGACCAACGAGTTCACGCGGCCGCACCGACTGCCGCTGAATCCGAGCCGAATTCGCCCCCTTAGCACGCACGGTGACTTCAAGGGCTAACTGGCGGTCACCTCGGTGAGCCAAAACAGCAACAGTTGCCTCATCACATCCAGACCTCACCAGCGGCAGATCCTGTGAAACCCGGTGTGACTTCAAATGCGAAACATATGCCAACGCTTCAACAAGATTGGTCTTCCCCCACCCATTTGGGGCCACGAACGTACTAACGCCCTTGTCTAGAGCAACGTCGAAGGACTCGTAGGATCGAAAGTTACGCAGACGCAGCTGCGAAACCCACATATTTAACCTCGCTTAGAAACGCAGAATCGGCATGAGCAGGTAGCGGTATGCCGAATCGACTTCGCCATCCGGTTCCTGCATACCAGAAATCACTACTGGTTTCTTAGGGTCAGTCAGACTGAAACGCACATACGGAGTATCAATGGCGTTGAGTCCTTCAGAAATGTAATGCGGGTTAAAGCCGGTGAGAATGTCGTCACCTTCGATTGTCGCCGGCAGCGCTTCGCTTGCTTGGGCATCATCACCAGCGCCGGCGCGAAGTACAAGCGAACCGTTAGCGAACTCGAACTTAATGGGAGTATTGCGCTCAGCCACAAGCGACACACGACGTACCGCTTCACGGAGCGCTCCTACCTGCAAAACAGCGGTGATGGTTGATTCCTTAGGGAACAACGAACGTACCTTAGGGTAGTCACCTTCGATGAGAAGTGACGTCACAACCCGGCCGTCAGATGAAAATGACAGCATTTCCTTGCCGTTGGATTCCGCTAGAGAAATCTCGACATCGCCCGACATTGACTTGGCAACCTCAGACAAGGTCTTCGCACGTAGCAGCGCATTCGCAGAAAAGTCCGGTGTCCGAGGATTCCACGTGAACTGGCGGACAGCCAAACGGTACCGGTCAGTTGCGAGAAGAGTAACTTTGTCACCCTCAATTTCGATCCGAACACTCGTGAGAACAGGCAAGGTGTCGTCACGCGACGCGGCAACCGCAACCTGTGAAACAGCGTGCTGAAAAGTAGATGCACTCACTACACCTGTTGTGTCAGGAATTGTAGGAAGGTCCGGATATTCCTCAACCGGCATGGTCATAAGTGAAAAACGTGATGAACCACAGGAGATGTCAACCTTGCCGTTGTTGAGTTCAAGAACAACCTGCTGAGGTGGAAGAGCACGCGCAATATCGGCCAAAAGGCGACCAGAAACCAGGAACGTTCCTGCCACCTCGACGTCCGCTTCAACAGTGATCCGCTGAGAAACATCCCAGTCATAAAAAGCGAAGCGGACAGTTCCGTCGCTGTCTGCCGTCACTAATACACCAGTGAGAACAGGAATGACAGGACGCTGAGGCAAATTCTTTGCTGCCCAAGTCACTGCGTCGGCAAAGACGTCACGTTCAACTTTGAACTTCACGGTGCTGTCTGCGTTCACGTCTCTCCCCAAAGTTCGTACTTATTCGCAGATTGCAACTTTACACGCCGGTCATACCCCGAGCAATTCTTGTAATCAGTCGCTTCCAAAACGTCTTACTGCAGTGCGCTCGGAGCAGTGCGCGGCGTCTCTTCTTGTTATTCAGCTTGAGAATATTTGCAGTAGTAGGCGTTGTGGAAACTGTGGAATTACATCGATGTCGTCGAGCTTTTATGCGCTCAAACGACATTTTCGCCGTGTGTACATGTGTGTGCGTAAAGCTCCAGGTGTCAGTGGACGCTTGTGAGTTACATCGAGGTAGTTACACAGCCATCCACCGGGGGTGATGAAAAGTTCATTCATCACCCCACAGGAAAACCTCTACTATGCACAGGCTTTTCCACAATTGTGAACAACGTAATTTTTGTGTTAATTACGCACGGGCGCACGCATTATTGAGGACATTGGCTCTTCGAAGCTGGGCCTCAGAGTCGGTGCTGCTGCTTGATCCGGTTCGTAAGCTCCGTGACCTGTGTGTAGATCGCACGACGTTCAGCCATCTGCGTACCGATCTTGCGGTTGGCGTGCATGACCGTGGTGTGGTCACGTCCGCCAAAAGCTTCACCAATTTTGGGAAGCGAGAGATCTGTCAGTTCACGGCATAGGTACATTGCGATCTGTCGCGCCGTCGTCAACGTACGGGAACGGCTGGACCCTTGCAGGTCCTCAATCGACAGGTTGAAGTACTGGGCGGTCTGGCCCATGATGTCGGCGGCTGTGATTTCAGGTGTTTCATCATGAGTGATGAAATCCTTGAGCACGGTTTGAGCAAGTCCAACGTCAATGACTTGTTCGTTGAGATTTGAGAACGCGGTGACGCGAATCAGGGCACCTTCGAGTTCTCGAATGTTCGACGACACTCGAGAAGCAATGAATTCCAAGACTTCATCTGGAACAGCCAAGTTCTCATTGGCAGCCTTGTTGCGAAGAATCGCGAAACGGGTTTCGAGGTCCGGCGGCTGGACATCGGTCAGCAGGCCAGATTCAAATCTGGACCGCAAACGTTCTTCAAAGCCTTTCAACATTTTTGGCGGCTGGTCCGATGTGATGATGACCTGCTTGTTTTCGGCGTGCAGCGCGTTAAAGGTGTGAAAAAACTCTTCGACCGTTGCGTCTTTGCCCTGCAAGAACTGAATGTCGTCAATCATGAGAATGTCGACTTCCCGGTACCGGCGCTGGAACGCAGGTCGCAACGTATTCGAGGTCACTTGGGACCCAACCGTGTTAATGAAGTCGTTGACAAACTCTTCGCTGGATACGTACCGGACCCGAATCTTGGGGTACAGCTGGAGCGCATAGTGTCCCACCGCGTGCAACAAGTGAGTCTTGCCCAGTCCTGAATCCCCATAAATGAACAGCGGGTTGTACGCCTTGGCAGGTGATTCTGCTACTGCGAACGCGGCTGCATGAGCGAAACGGTTCGATGCACCAATCACAAAGCTGTCGAACGTGTACTTGGGGTTCAGATCTGAGCTTCCTCCCACCTCGGGAAGGTCTGAAGGTGCTGCCGCTGTGGGTTCTGCGGGTGTCGCAGTCTGGGGTTCGGGCGCCGAGGTGGTCGCAGGTTCCTCAGCAGGTGTGGGGTCTGTGTTCATGCTGGAATCAAGGGCGAAAGCAAACGACACCTGCCTTCCCAGAGCCTCACTGAAGGCCTGACCCAGTGGCTGGCGGAGTTCCCGCTCAAACGTGTGGCGGGTCAGGTCGTTGGGGACAGAGATGACGACGAGGTCTTCAACGATCGCTTTTGGAGCGGCCAGTCCCAAGAAGCCTTTCAGCCGAGGCTGAAGTTGCGAATCGGTGCGCATTCCTTCAACGACATCGTTCCAGATTTGTTGAAGATTCTCGTTTTCGTTGCTCATGTGGTTCCTAAAGGGTGCGTGAACACACGTGTGGATAGAAATAGTTCGTACTTCCACATAGTTTTCCACACAATGTGGAATTCTCAACCCGTCACCCTTGAATTATCCACATCGGTGGACAAGCTTGTGGATAACTACATGGTTGTCATTTGTGGAAGGCGGTGTTTATAACCCTGTTTAAGTACATTGATGTAATTGAAAAGAAGACTTGATGTGTACATCAGGTAAAGCAAGAACCGTCCAAGCAAAGCGCACATGACGAAAATGTGAACCTACGCACCATTGAACCCGTATGGTTTGACCAACCAGTCGCACACGCTTTATGCTGGAGTGTCCTGTGTTGCGGGCCTTTGCATGATGTGACTGATTCGGCCTGGTCGCAGGAGCGCCGTAGATCGCGCACCGTGCCAGCCCATGGCACCGCAAAACAGTTTCGACATAGACGGAGAATTAAAGTGAGCAAGCGTACCTTCCAGCCAAACAACCGTAAGCGTGCCAAGACCCACGGCTTCCGCCTGCGTATGCGTACCCGCGCCGGACGCAGCATTCTTGCTGCTCGTCGTCGCAAGGGTCGCGCTAACCTTTCAGCCTAAGTGTTACCGGTCGGGAACCGGGTTCGGAGCTCTGAGGACTTTCGGCGCGCGTTTCGCACCGGTCTGAAGGCCGGGACCCGGAACCTGATCCTTCACGTAGCACTCGACTCGGAATCCCACGCCCCGCGCGTGGGGTTTGTTGTCTCTAAAAGTATTGGAAATGCAGTTACCCGCAACCGTGTGAAACGTCGGCTACGTGCCATCGCACATGAGCGACTGAAACAGATGTCTCCAGGCATCTACGTGGTACGGGCACTCCCCCAATCATCTCGCAGTGAGTTCATCCATTTGGAACGTGACTTCGACTTAGCTCTGAGTCGCGTACTTCCGGAGGACCACCAGTGAAGGAAATGGAAAACACTCCGTCATCGCTTCCACCGTGGCCGCATGGCGTGTGGGCGAAGATCGGTCATGTGTGCGTGATAGCACCTCGTATGCCGGCGGTTTGGTTTATGCGCGGGTATCGCGGAACAGTGTCGAAATTATATGGAAACGTGTGTAAGTACTACCCCACGTGTTCCAAATACGCGCTGGATGCGTTCGAAGTTAAAGGTTTGTTTATGGGGTCTGTCATGACAGTATGGCGACTGCTCAGGTGTAACCCCTTTTCGCAAGGTGGCGTCGACTATGTACACGGGTCGGTGCTTCACCAGCGGAGTTTGGAAATGAAGCGAGCGAACAATGGCACAATGGTGCCTGACGCTTTTACGGATGACGCTTCTCGCAGCGTCTAGGAGATTACTACATGGACTGGCTAGGCAAGCTACTTCTGCCCATTGAGTGGGTCGTCGCTTGGATTCTTGCATTCTTCCACATGGCTTTCACCGCATTGGGAATGAGCCCAACCGCCGGGTGGACGTGGGTCGCATCGATTGCAGGCTTGACGATCGTTGTGCGTGCTGTGCTGATTCCGCTGTTTGTCTACCAGATTAAGGCGCAGCGCAAGATGCAGCTTCTGCAACCAGAAATGATGGAGCTGCAAAAGAAGTACAAGGGTAAGCGCGACCAGTTCTCCAGGCAGCAGATGGCAGAAGAACAGCAGGCGCTGTTCAAGAAGCACGGGACTAACCCATTCGCTTCGTGTTTGCCACTCTTGGTTCAGATGCCAATCTTCTTTTCGCTGTACCGCGTTATTCGCAACACTGAAGGAATTGGTAACGGTGACATTCCACCCATCGGTGGTCTAACACAGGAGCTTGCAAGCCAAGCAACGCACGCCTCGATTTTCGGTGTAGAGCTTTCTGACACCTTCCTTCAGGGCGACCTTGGAACCAAGGTCCTCACTGCGATTCTGATCGTGATTATGGGTGTTACCCAGTTCATCACTCAACGCCAGATCATGGCGAAGAACATGTCGGAAGCAGCCATGAACAACCCGTTCATGCAACAGCAGAAGATGCTTCTGTACATGATGCCAATCATCTTCGCTGTGGGTGGTATTTACTTCCCACTCGGTTTGATTGTGTACTGGCTCGTTTCAAACGTATGGACCATGGTTCAGCAGTTCATCGTGATTCGCAATATGCCTACCCCCGGTTCCAAGGCCGAAAAAGAACTCATTGCTCGCCGTGAACGCCAGGGCAAACCGCTCCCTAAGTCAATGCAGCCGAAGAAGGCCGCTGAGTCGGAAACACAGCCTAAGTCCGGCCAGCGTCAACAACCCATGAGCAAGGCTCGTCAAAAGAAGAAAAAGAAGAAGTAGAGAAGCATGACTGACGAAATCGTTGAAAAGAAGCCCACACGCGCCGAACTTCTTGAAGAAGAAGGCGACATTGCCGCTGATTACCTCGAAGAACTGCTCGACATCGCTGACCTTGACGGAGACATTGACATCGACGTCAAAGAGGGTCGCCCACAGGTCGCCATTATCTGCGATGAGAAGGACTCGAACCTTTCCACTTTGGTAGGCAAGGAAGGTCGCACGCTTGCAGCCCTTCAGGAACTGACTCGGTTGGCCGTACAGTCTGCCACCGGTCAGCGCTCATGGATGATGCTCGACATCGACGGTTTCCGCAACCGTCGCCGTGACGCTTTGAAGGAAATGGCGCGCGAATACATCGAAAAGGTGAAGGCTTCGGGTGAACCAATTTCGCTGAAGCCCATGAACTCGTTTGAGCGTAAGGTCATTCACGATCAGGTTTCCAAAGCCGGTTTGGTTTCCGAATCGGAAGGCGAAGGTGACCGCAGGCACGTGGTTATCTCCGCTGAGTAATAATGTCTCAGGTAGAACCAGTACCCGCGTGCGCGGAACAGATCTTTGGTGAACGTCTCCCCCTTGCCCGCACCTATGCCCAACACTTGGCGACCACTGGTGTGGAATGGGGCCTGATTGGCCCGCGAGAGCTCGATAAGTTGTGGACCCGTCACATTCTGAACTGCGCAGTTGTTGCTCCCCTAATCCACGATGATGACGTTGTGGGTGATATTGGTTCGGGTGCTGGTCTACCTGGCCTTGTGTTAGCCCTTGCACAACCTCACGCTTCGTTCGTGCTCATTGAAGCGATGGAACGGCGCGTGGACTGGTTACGGATGGTTGTCGACGACTTGAGCCTCGACAACGTTCGGATTGTTCGCGGTCGGGTTGAAGAGCTAGTTGACGAAGAAGTCTTCACAGTTGTGACTGCACGCGCGGTTAAAGCGTTGAACGTACTTGTTGAATGGGCTGCACCTGTACTCGGGCCCAACGGTAGGTTGCTCGCACTAAAGGGGCAGAAGGCGCAAGAAGAGATCGATAAAGCCAAGAAGGTTCTCAAGCGACACAAGATGACTCCCCCAGTGATTAAGCAGATGGGTGCAGAGTTCCTCGAGATCCCTACACGAGTAGTGGAAACGACTCGTCTATAATAGAACGTACGTTCTACACGAGTGTTGTGTCGCTCGGTTTGCGGTGAGGCTTTGACGCACCGTTTTTCAATGTTTCACGTGAAACATTTCCTGATTGATCTGTCATAGGCGCAACTCCGTACGTGACCTAGAATGGAGTAGTCACGATACGAACGGAGTCAAAATGCCCATTTTGGATGATTCGACTCCCCTAGGCGCAGAGATCGCTCGAAACAACAAACGGGCTGAGCGTCTAGCGGCGAAGCGCTTCCCCAAACCGCAAAGTACACGCATCTTCACCATCGCAAACCAAAAAGGTGGAGTCGGAAAAACGACCACGACGGTCAACATTGCGGCGGCCTTAGCTAAGCACGGATTGCAGGTTTTGGTCATCGACATTGATCCGCAAGGCAATGCGAGCACAGCCCTCGGGATCGAGCACTCAACGGACGTGAATTCGGTATATGAGGTGCTTCTTGATGGCATGAACATGGCCGAGGTTGTCAGTGAGTGCCCGGACATTGAAGGCTTGAGCGGTGTGCCAGCAACGATTGATCTTGCAGGAGCAGAGATTGAGCTGGTATCGGTCCACGCGCGTGAATTCCGCCTCAAGCGGGCCCTTGAAGACTACTTGGAACAGCGCGAAGCTGACGGTAATGCGGTGGACTATGTGTTCATCGACTGTCCCCCAAGCCTGGGGTTGCTCACCGTTAACGCATTTGTCGCGGCCGAAGAGGTGCTGATTCCGATTCAGTGTGAGTATTACGCTCTTGAGGGTCTTAGCCAGCTTCTGAAGAACATCCAGCTCATTCAAAAGCACCTAAATCCGCAGTTATCGGTGAGTACGATTCTTTTAACGATGTACGACGGGCGGACAAACCTGAGCTCGCAAGTGGCGGAAGATGTGCGAGCTCATTTCCCGGCGCAGACACTGAACACCCCTATCCCCCGCAACGTACGTATCTCAGAGGCACCTTCCTATGGGAAGACTGTCATTACCTATGACCCAAACTCTTCTGGAGCACTTTCGTATCGAGAGGTTGCGGAAGAAATAGCCGAGCGAGGAGCACAGAATGGCTGAACGTAAACGAGGACTGGGGCGTGGAATCGGTTCACTCATTCCCGATGTGATCAATGAGGACCGTCCCGTAGATGTGTTTTTTCCTCAATCCAAGAAGAATGTTTCACGTGAAACATCGAAGGATCCTGCGGAATCGATGCGACAGTCGCGTGCTTCAAAGAAGCCACTCCCCCGCAAAGTAGACGAAAAAGCTCAAAAGCCAAGAAGCACGCCCGCAACGAAGTCTACGTCTTCAGCAAAGCCGCAGAAGCGAACCAAATCGGCGAGAAGCCAAGATGTTTCACGTGAAACAGAGCTGGTAGAAGTTCCCGGAACTGTGTTCGGAATGTTGAAACTGGACACGATTTCGCCGAACCCGCGTCAGCCGCGTACGGTCTTTGACGAAGATGATCTCGACGAGCTTGTCACCTCAATCCAAGAGGTGGGAGTTCTACAGCCCGTAGTCGTTAGAGTGGTTGATACAAAGAAGCCAGCGTATGAGCTGATCATGGGTGAACGAAGGCTTCGGGCCTCCAAGTTAGCTGGGCTGACGGAAATTCCAGCTATTGTGCGTGAGGTCAGTGACGACGACCTTTTGCGGGATGCATTGCTTGAAAACCTGCACAGATCAGATCTGAATCCGCTTGAAGAGGCAGCTGCGTACCAACAACTGCTAGACGATTTTAAATGCACTCAGGAAGAGTTGTCTGAACGGATTGGGCGGTCTCGTCCACAGATTGCCAATACGCTTCGCCTTCTTCGTCTCCCGGGGTTGGTGCAGCGACGAGTAGCGGCAGGCGTGTTGTCTCAAGGACATGCGCGCGCGCTGCTTGGTCTGAACGACCCGTCACACATGGAGGAACTTGCACAACGGATCGTCGCTGAGGGACTTTCTGTTCGCGCAACTGAGGAAGCGGTTATTTTGCTGAATCGTGGAGAGCAGAAGAATGTTTCACGTGAAACACGCAAGCAGGACCCAGAGCTCGCCACACTTGCGCAGAATGTCGGGGACAAACTAGACACGAAAGTGAACATTGTGATGGGGAAGCGGAAGGGTAAAATCACCGTTGACTTCGCTAATCAAGAGGATTTAGAGCGAATCTTGAAGGTCTTAGGACTGAGTAAGTAAACGCAGACAACAAGAAACCGCCGGTCGCTATGACCGGCGGTTTCGTATATTG
>CABTZC010000027.1 GCA_902489185.1 uncultured Brevibacterium sp.
GGACTCAACAACACGGGGTACTACCAACTCACGGACGGCGGACGGCACTATGTGGACGTCACGGGAACCGGAAATTCGCTCAACCCCGACTCAGACATGGTGATCCGACTGGTTCTGGATAGCATGCGCCACTGGGTTACCAGGTACGGGGTCGACGGTTTTCGGTTCGACCTTGCCAGCACCTTGGGTCGTACACAAGAACACTTCACACCGAACTCACCGTTCTTCTTCACCGTGCGCCAGGACCCTCTTCTAGCGGGAGTGAAACTCATCGCTGAACCGTGGGATCTGGGGATTGACGGCTACCAACTGGGCCACTACCCGTACCCGTGGAAGGAATGGAACGACAGCTACCGCGACAAAGTCCGGCGCGCATGGCGAGGCGAAAGCCTGGGAGCCACCGACATGGGTTCTTGCCTGACCGGCTCAGCAAACCTGTTCGACCATTCGGGTCGCAGCGCAAGCTCCTCGATCAACTTTCTGACCGCCCACGACGGCTTCACCCTCAACGACGTCGTGTCCTATAACGACAAACACAATGAAGCTAACGGTGAAGACAACCGCGACGGGCACAACGAAAACGTCTCCGACAATATGGGAGCAGAAGGCCTCACGGACGACCCGGCCATCAACGAGGCCAGGGAGCGTCGTATCCGCGCAATGCTCACAACCCTGTTCGTATCCCAGGGCGTCCCCATGCTGTTAGCAGGCGACGAACTGCGCAATTCGCAAGGCGGAAACAACAACGCGTACGCGCAAGACAACGAGATCGGGTGGATTGACTGGTCAGAGCGCTCCCAGGTTGAATTCATTGCGCGATTGACCGCGATGCGGGCTCGTCTGCCACTGCTGAGGCAGAGGAAGTTCCTCCACGGCGGAACCCGCGAAGACGGGCTCATTGATATTCAATGGTTCAAAGCCGATGGCCAAACGCCCACAGACGACGACTGGCACGACCCGGAACTCACCGCGCTTGGCGTTGAGATCCGAGGTGTTGCCGGCCACCGTTCGGGTGAAGAACTGGATGGAAGCGTTTTTCTCATCATGAACGTGGGAGACGAAACGGACGTGGCCCTGCCTCCCCAGACTTCTTGGCACCTCGAACTAGACTCAGCACATGAGGACGCGCACGGGGACTTCACGGAACACTACGTGGCCCCAGCGCAGTCCGTCATTGTTTTGTCATCCCCATAAAAACCTCCCCATAAGAAATAGGAACATGAACCTCACACCTCACCGCGCTCTCTTCGCTGCCACCGCCTGCCTGACCTTTGCGCTCGCAGGGTGCGGAAGTGATAACGAGCAACCTTCGAACCCCAACCCTGCGAAGAAACCGCTTGCCACCTCGGCACCCCCAGCGCCGAAACCCCAAGGCGACAAAGCAGACGCGGAAGCCTACCGAGGAACCGTCGCCGGAACCGAAGACTCGTATTACTTCAGCAATGCGGACCGCTCATACTCGTGCACCATTGGTAAAACATTTGTAGGGTGCAACTCCACAAACCTTCCTGAGAGCGTGCCTGAACTCAAGAATGCATACGGGCAGAAAGAGAAGGCTAACGCTGTTGGGTTTGATTATGGAAAGCCCGCGAAGTTCATTGCCGCAACCAACCCCACATACACCTACCTGGCAACAGAACACGCACCAGAAGGTGGCCAGGAACTGCCAGCGGGTGTGAAACTCACCGCCCATGACACCACGTGCACCGTGACCAACGACGGAGGAGTGTCGTGTACCCACAAAGACCATGGCTTCACCGTGACACCTAAAAAAGCGGACTTGCACTAGATGCCGTGAAAGTACCTCATCGATTAGGCTGAAGCTATAGGGCAAAGGAGAGTCATGCACCCACATCAGAAAGAAAATCTGCGCGAATACATCGACAAACTCCGTACCGAAGGCTATACCGTGGTCAACGGGCACACGCCCGACCCTGACCTCATCGATCCGGGCGGACGCGCTGTTGAAACATGGCGCGAAGGTTACCCGTACGACACATTGATGACTCGTTCAGAGTACGAACAGGAGAAGTACAAACTCCAGATCGAACTCTTGAAGTTTCAGTACTACGGGCAAGACAACGGTCTTCGCCACGTCCTGGTGTTTGAAGGGCGCGACGCAGCAGGTAAGGGTGGAACCATCAAACGGTTCACAGAGCACCTCAACCCGCGTGCAGCTCGTGTTGTTGCACTCAACAAGCCCACCGAACAGGAGATGGGCCAGTGGTACTTCCAGCGTTACGTCAAGCACCTGCCCACACGCGGCGAAATCGTGATGTTCGACCGTTCGTGGTACAACCGCGCCAACGTTGAACGCGTCATGGGCTTTTGCACCGACAGCCAGTACGAAGAATTCATGGTGCAGGCGCCACTGTTTGAAAAGATGCTGGTGGAGTCCGGAATTCATCTCACCAAATTCTGGTTCTCGGTGACCGAACACGAACAGCGCACACGCTTCGCGATCCGTCAGATCGACCCTGTTCGCCAATGGAAGCTGTCACCCATGGACCTCGAATCCCTGGGCCGTTGGGACGACTACACGGAGGCGAAAGAGCAGACATTCTTGCGCACGGACACCGACCACGCCCCGTGGATCACGGTGAAATCCAACGACAAGAAACGCGCTCGCCTCAACGCCATGCGCTACTTCCTCAACTCGGTGGATTACGAAGGCAAAGACACCTCAGTGGTGTACCCGCCCGACCCGAAGATCGTTATTCGCGGCCGCGACGCAGTAGGCGACTAAGGAGCTACGTGTAAGGCCCTCAGAGCTTAATGCTCTGAGGGCCTTACAACATTCAGTGGCTACCTCTAAAGACGTAGGGCCTTAAGGGCGCGAGACTCTAAACACTCATGCCTTCTTCGCGGCCTCTCGTGCCTGCTTGCGCTTCTTGTGCCCAATGCGACTGATCGCAATCAGCAGGATCGAAATCAATACCACGAAACCAGCGACAAAGACACCCGCATCAATCCAGAACTGTGGCGGGAACAGGCGAATGAGCGAGTCGTCTAGGTAGAACTGCCACGTGCCTGAAGAGAAGAACATGTCGTGGAACCCGGTGAAGAACTGGTCCCAACCCAAAAGCGCCACGACCGTGAGCACCGCGAACAGAACCAGAGTGACAATCCCAGACCAACGCATCGCATGGTGGAGTCCCGGTCCGTACTTGCGACCCAGGTACACGGCTGAAATCAGCGACAAGATCATGCCCGCGATCGCAATGAAAAACAGGAGCGTGACCAAGCCCTTGACATCGGACATGTGGGCTATTTCGCCGTCGGTAAAGACGGGCTTGCCGTCGGGGAACACCACATCTGCCAGGTATCGTGACGAGTCGCCATTGAACAAGTAGTCCGTCACGTAGGACGCATAGTGAAGGCGGTCTTCTGAGTGGAAGCCGTATGCGTCTTTCGGAAACCACGGGCTAATGAAATATTCAAACCGCAGAAACAGGCCACTTGACGCGATCTTGATAGCAAGCGCTACAAGCATGAACGGCATTGATACAACAATGATCGCTGTCGCAATAAAATCGAGGAACCCAAAGCGGTGATAAAAGCTGGGCTTTGGTGCCGAGGCGGTTGCAGGTGCGGAAGAGCCGCCAGCAGGTGCCGGTGCGGGCATGATTCGAGTGGGTTCGTCGCGGTCGATCGAGCGCGACGAAGAATGCTGGCGTTTGACCGACGTTTCCCTGGTTTTAGCGAGTTCCTTGGTGTCGGTGGAGTCCTTGGTGACCTGCGAGGTGTCCTTCGCTGTGGACGCATCCGTGGTGTCCGAAGACTTCTTGGCAGGCCCGTCGGAAAGGAGAGCCCATTCTTCGTCGCTGAGCATGCTGGGTTTTTCCGGTGTGCTCTCGCGAGGGAATGCGTCGAACTGCGCAGTCGCTTCCGGGTCGTCGTCCGTTGCGTTCATCCGTCGCGACACGAGGTCATCAGAGTTCTTGTCAGTAGCCACACACCTATTGTTCGTGCTTTTGCCCGGGCGTTGGGGGATCGACACACCTTTTAGAGCCGGTGGCGAGCAGGGTCACACGCTTAGGCCAACAGCATTGTCACAATGACAACCGCCGGAATCGACAGCAACGTGGTGATGAAAACGACGTCACGGGTGACCACCTCGGACTGACGGTATTTAAGCGCGTTGATGTACACGTTCTGTGCGGTAGGAAGCGTGGACGTCACTACGATCGCTAAGAGTTCATGGCCGGTGTATCCCAACAGTGGGCCACCAATCAGCCACGCCACGAACGGATGCACGACAAGTTTGAGAACCGTCATAACGGTCAACTGCGTGCGCGTACCCGGTTGAGGTAACGTCCACCCGTCCTTAAGCGAAATTCCAAAAGCCATGAGGGTCAGCGGAACAGACGTCGCCCCCAGCATCGCGATCGGATCAGCCACAACACTGGGCAGCTTAAGCCCAGTGACAGACGCGAGTAACCCCGCAACTGACCCAATCAGAATGGGGTTAGTGAACACGCGAATGACCGGTCGCCACCATTCGGCTCCCACGGTTCGAGTCGCATCCAGAATCGCAAAACCAATAGGGGCCAACACAATGATTTGGAACAACAAGACCGGCGGGATCGCGTTCAAACTGCCCAGCACGTACGTGGCAATGGGGATCCCCAAGTTCCCAATGTTGACGTACGACACCGACCAACCAGCCACGGTCGCCTCTCCCAAAGAACGACCTCGGGCACGGGTAAACACGAACATCACCACCGCCATGAGCAGGGCGGACCCGGCCGTGGCAAACAGCGCAGGAGTAAACACCTGCGACACTGGGGTAGACGCAATCGTGGTGAACATGAGAGCTGGCGTTCCCACAAAAAACACGGTGTTCGCCAGCACTTGCTGACCGTGCGACCCCAAGACACCCGAACGCCCCAAGAGGAAACCGGCCAAAATAATACAACCGATGACCCCGAATCCTTCGAGCGCTCCCAGCATCGTTCTCCCTCCTGCCCACCTAGGTTACGGGGTCATCCACGTCTCATGTTTCGAATGTCCACACGGTAGCCTAGAGACGCAATGAACACACCTGGGAAGCGTCGCGGTAGGCGACGAGGAAAAGCACACGCGCAAAACAACCACGCTCTGGTACAGAAACGAATCGAAGCGCGCAAAGCCGTTGACCCCATATTCCACTACCCGGAAGAACTGCCGGTCAGTGCCGCCCGAGGTGAAATCGACCAAGCGCTCAAAGACCACCAAGTGGTCGTGGTTGCCGGGGAAACCGGCTCCGGAAAGACCACCCAGTTGCCCAAACTGTGCATGGAACTGGGATACGGGATCAACGGGATGATCGGCCACACGCAGCCACGCCGAATCGCCGCCCGATCTGTCGCCACCAGGATCGCGGAAGAAACCGGGATCGAACTGGGTGAAGGCGTGGGATACCAAGTGCGCTTCACTGCCCACACGGATGACTCCACCCGGTTGAAAGTCATGACCGACGGGATCCTGCTCGCGGAACTCCAGCACGACAAGTATCTGCGCGCCTATGACGTCATCATCATCGACGAAGCCCACGAACGTAGCCTCAACATCGACTTCCTTTTAGGGTTCTTAGCCCGGCTGTTACCCAAACGCCCCGATCTCAAGGTGATTATCACCTCGGCCACGATTGACCCTGAATCCTTCTCCCAGCACTTCGCAGACGCCCCCATTGTGAGCGTGTCCGGTCGCACATACCCGGTCGAAATGCGGTACCGGCCACTCGACGGTGCGGGAAGCGACGACGACACCGACGGCCCCGGCTCGGACGGCACCTACGACACGGGAACGGCCAACCAGACCGACGGGATCCTCGAAGCCGTTGACGAACTGTCCCGCGAAGAACCCGGCGACATTCTGGTGTTCCTGTCCGGCGAACGAGAAATCCGCGACACCGCCGATGCGCTCAGCGGCCACTTACGCACGAAGGGCGCGCGGTACAGCCAGTGGGAGATCGTGCCGCTGTTTGGCCGGCTGTCAGCTTCCGAACAACAACGCGTGTTCGCTCCTCACAATTCCACGCGCGTGGTCCTTGCCACCAACGTGGCAGAAACCTCGCTCACCGTACCCGGCATCAAATACGTCATCGACGCCGGAACGGCGCGCATTTCGCGGTATTCCAACCGCACAAAAGTCCAACGTCTCCCCATCGAACGCATCTCACAAGCCTCGGCCCGCCAGCGTGCTGGACGCGCCGGACGAACCAGCCCCGGAATCTGCATTCGCCTCTACAGTGAAGAAGATTTCAGCACCCGTCCGGAGTACACCGACCCCGAAATCCTGCGTACTCACCTGGCCAGCGTTGTCCTCCAAATGCTCACACTAGGGCTGGTGCAGAGCGAAAACGACATCCTGTCCTTCCCGTTCCTCACCCCACCAGATTCCGCAGCCGTGCGTTCCGGTGCCGCGCTGCTTTCTGAACTGGGTGCGATTAGGAAAGACAATGGTCGGTTGCGCCTGACCAAACTGGGGCGCGCTCTGGGTGCTCTCCCCATTGACCCGCGGATGGCGCGCATTGTGATGGCCGGCGTGGAATACGGGGTTGCCGCCGAGGTCGTTGTCATTGTGGCGGCCCTGTCCCTGCAGGACCCGCGCGAACGCCCCACCGAGATGCGAGCGCAAGCAGATGAAAAACACTCCCGGTTTGCCCGGCCCGCATCCGACTTTATGAGCTACATCGCGCTGTGGAACTACGTGCACGAACAGTCCCAGAAACTTTCCACCTCCAAGTTGCGCAAGCTGTGCAAGGACGAATTCATTAACTTCGTGCGAGTGCGCGAATGGATGGATCTGGTCACTCAGCTGTGTACCATGCTTAAAACTGCTGGTCATCCCATTGAGAAGCCCGGTGGGGGATTGGGCACAGGCGATCAAGACCCCGCGATCCACACGGCCCTTTTGACCGGGTTGTTGTCCTCGATCGGGGCCAAGACCCACAACTCACCTGACTACTTGGGTGCTCGCGGAACCCGGTTCAGGATCTTCCCCGGATCGGGGCTGTTTAAAACCAAACCGGATTTGGTGGTAGCTGCCGAGCTCGTTGAGACCTCACGCCTGTGGGCGCGCACGGTGGCGAAAATCGACCCCGACTGGGTGATCAAAGCGGCCGGCCCTCTCATCCGTCACCAGTACTCCGAACCGCACTGGTCAACCAAAAAAGGCCAAGCGTTCGTGTACGACCACACGAGTCTGTACGGGGTCGCGCTGACCTCGGATACCCGGGTAGGGTACGCGCGCATCAACCCGGCTGAAGCCCGTGACATGTTTATTCGCCACGCCCTCATTGATGGGGAGTGGAACGAAGATCACGCATTTGTGCGCCACAACGAAAAAGCGCTCCGAACCGCCCACCAACTGGCCGACCGTATGCGCGACAACCGGTTGCGCGCAGATGACGAACTTCTCTTCGAGTTCTACGACCAGGCACTGCCTGCAAAAGTGACGTCCGCGCCGTCGTTTAATTCGTGGTGGAAAAAAGCCCGCCAAGCCAACCCCGTCGCACTCAACATCGACCCGGATGCTTTGGTAGCCGGGAACACGCTTGAAGCGCGGGAAACTGCCGCTGCTGCGTTCCCACTCGAGTGGAAACTGCGCGGTCTGCCCGAAAACGTCAAACCCAACGCCAAACTGCGCTACACATATGACCCAGGTTCCGACAGCGACGGTGTCACGATCCACCTCAACGAACAGCAAGCCACCCACGCCGATCCTGCACAATTCACGTGGCAAGTGCCCGGGTTGCGCTTAGAACTCATCACCGCGCTCATCCGCGCGCTCCCTAAAGCAAAGCGCAAATACTTTGTGCCCGCCCCCAATGTGGCGCGTGAACTCAACCAACAGCTCGAACCCTATGAAGGCACACTCGAAGACGCGGTAGCGCAAGCGCTCACCGCGCGCGCCGGCGGAGGAGAACTCACCGACCTCATGCCCATCGACGTCCACGCTCAGGACTTCGACACCGAACGCATCCCACCACACTTGCGGATGCGCATCATCGTCCACCAATCCCGCAAGAAACCCAGCCAACTGGCCGAATTCCTCAAGGCCCGCGCCGAATCGAAGAGCCCTGCCCCCACCCCACGGGTTGCACCCGCAACCCGCACAGGCGAGAAACAACGGGGAGCGGGGGCGACCTCGGCGTTTACCCCCGAAACAGGCGTGACGAAATGGCGCTGGGACGGCCTGCCTGCCAAGGGCGCCCTGATAGACCGGGGAACGCACGTGGACCTAGGGGAAGTGGAAGATGCTGGCCGCGCCCGGCTCCTCCATGACCGAGGTGTTGCCCGGCTGATCGCGCACAACTGTTCTGAAGCGCGCGCCTATGTAGTGGGCGGGCTGAGTCAGAGTGACAAACTAGTACTGGCCGCTCAACCGAACGACATTGTGAGCGACTGCGTCTTTAGCGCCGTTCTGGGAATCGTCGCTGAACGTGAACCTGTGCGGGACCGCGATGCGTACTCGGCGTGCGAACGTGCGGTTAACGAGCAGATTCTTAGCGCGTTAGAAAAAACGCTGGCCCACGCTGTACAGACCCTCACCGTGGCGCAAGCGGTGGTGAAGCTCATCAGCGCATCGTCGTCACTGGAGATTCTGACCGGACTCACCGATGTGAAGGAACACGTGGAGTCGCTCATCCATCCTGGATGGGTCGCTCATGTCCACCCCAGGTTTGTGTGCCGTTTCCCCGCGTACATGGAAGCCGCGCGGATTCGCACGGAGAAAATGGGACAACAACCGGCCCGTGACCGGCAGTTCATGGACCGCGTTCACGCGGTGCAGGGTGCGATCACTCAACGGGCCCCGGCATACACGAGGGAAACCGTGGGGCTCTTGCCGCTGGCGTGGCAAGACCTGGTGTTTGATGTGGAGGAACTGCGGATTTCACTGTGGGCCCCGCAGGTTCAGGCGGCGCATCCGGTTTCCGAACAGCGGATCCTCAAAGCACTAAAACAGTGCGCCCGAGAACACCCAGCTTAAAGGCAGAAGGCCGGCAGCTACTAGGGCAATTCCGCTCCACACTAAGCGCCATTTGAAGGTTTTGCGGGCAATAGCAACCCACAAGGTAATGAGGACAACACCGATTGCCAACCATGCGGCAGAGGACAAGAAAAACATGAACGCCAGCACGGGGAAGTCGACGCCCAGTTCCACCATGGGCTTCATGTAGTCGGCTGCTAGAAGCGAAAAGCGCACAGACACGACCAAGAGGGGAATGCTGGCCAGCGCTGCGACCACAACGGGCCACAAGCGGTTGCGGTGCGGGTCGATTCGGACCTTGGAGAACTCTTCCACGCCCTCCACTGTACGGGAGACACACGGGCACACATAGAATGGTGCGGTGACTCCATCAGACTTCAGCTCCAAAGAAATTCGCACGCAGGCTCAGCGACGTCGTACTTTTGCGGTGATTTCGCACCCGGACGCCGGTAAGTCGACCCTGACCGAGGCTCTGGCCCTGCACGCTCGCGTGATTGGGCAGGCAGGAGCAACGCACGGTAAGGCCGGGCGGCGTTCAACCGTGTCTGACTGGATGAAGATGGAACAGGACCGCGGAATCTCGATTTCATCAGCCGCGCTCCAGTTTGAGTACCGCGACACCGTGATCAACCTCATCGATACCCCCGGTCACGCGGACTTTTCGGAAGACACCTACCGGGTGCTGTCCTCGGTCGATCTCACCATCATGCTTGTCGATGCCGCTAAAGGTTTGGAAACCCAGACCATGAAACTGTTCGACGTGTGTAAACACCGCGAAATTCCCATTATCACCGTGATTAACAAGTGGGACCGTCCCGGTATTGACGCACTCGAACTCATGGACGAAATTGTGCAACGCACCGGCATGGTGCCCACGCCACTGACGTGGCCGGTTGGCCAGTCCGGTGACTTCCGAGGTGTTCTCAACCGTGAGGACGGAACGTACACCACATTCACGCGCACGGACGGTGGAGCCACCATCGCCGGTGAAGAAACGATGGACGCGGAAGCGGCTGAAGAACGTGAAGGCGAAGCGTGGACGAACGCGGTAGACGAATCGGACCTGCTTGAGCTCGAAGACCAAAACTACGATCAAGAGTCTTTCCTGGCTGGGCGCACGACCCCTGTCATGTTCGCGTCGGCCGTTCTAAACTTTGGGGTACATAAGATTCTGGACACGCTGGTCGATATTGCTCCACCGGCACATGCTCGAATTGATGTCGACGGGAACCCGCGTGAGGTGGACGCACCATTTTCTGGTTTCGTGTTCAAGGTGCAAGCAGGGATGGACACCAACCACCGCGACCGTTTGGCGTACGTGCGCGTGTGTTCGGGAGTGTTTGAGCGTGGCATGGTGGTCACGCACGCTGCCACGGGCAAACCCTTTGCCACCAAATATGCTCAGCAGGTTTTTGGGCGTGACCGTGAAGTCATTGACACGGCTTTCCCGGGAGACGTCGTTGGTTTGGTTAACGCATCAGCCTTGCGAGTGGGGGATTCGCTGTACCTCGACGAGCCCGTGACGTTCCCGCCCATCCCGTCGTTCTCGCCAGAACACTTCATGGTGATTCGCGCTAAGGACTCCTCGAAGTACAAGCAGTTCAGGCGTGGAATTGAACAGTTGGACCACGAAGGCGTGATTCAGGTTTTGCGTTCCGATTTGCGTGGTGACCAAGCACCTGTTCTGGGAGCGGTGGGTCCCATGCAGTTCGAAGTTGCAGAAGATCGCATGCAGAACGAATTCAACGCCCCTTGCACGCTTGAACGTCTTGCCTACACCATTGCGCGTCAGACGGTGAAAGAGGACATTCCCACGCTTGCGCGTGAGCGCAGTGTCGAAGTTTTGGAACGTTCAGACGGAACTTTGTTGGCGTTGTTCTCCGACAGGTGGCGGCTCCAAGGTGTTGAGCGGGAGCACCCAAACCTGACACTTGAACCGCTAGTTGTGACGTAACCCACGCACGGGTGCTGCGCAGGATTAGGAATACCCGGCGCACATTGAACGTTAAGATAGAGTGTCCGGTGCCTTTACGGTGCTTGACGCGGTTGTTTAAAGGAGAGTTAGAGCACAGTGGGAAACCCAATTCGCGTAGCCATTGCAGGGCTTGGAAACTGCGCAACGTCCCTTATTCAGGGAGTCGAATACTACCGGGACGCTCAAGCGGACGAAAAGATTCCAGGTCTCATGCATGTTCAGTTCGGCGACTATCACGTGAGCGACCTTGAGTTTGTTGCCGCATTTGATGTTGACGCGAAAAAGGTTGGCCTCGACATCGCCGACGCTATCCTGGCAAGCGAGAACAACACCATCAAAATCGCTGACGTGCCTGCGACCGGTGTGACGGTGAAGCGTGGCCCCACATTGGACGGTCTGGGCAAGTACTACCTCGAAACGATCGAAGAGTCTCAAGAAGAACCGGTCGACGTGGCACAAGTTTTGCGTGACGAAAAGGTTGACGTGCTGGTGTGCTACCTCCCTGTCGGTTCTCAGAAAGCGACTGAGTACTACGCGCAAGCCTGCATCGACGCCAAGGTTGCTTTTGTCAACGCTCTTCCCGTGTTCATCGCTGGAACTAAGGAATGGGATGACAAGTTCAAAGAAGCTGGCGTTCCAATTGTTGGCGACGACATCAAGAGCCAAATTGGTGCCACAATTACTCACCGCGTCATGGCCAAACTGTTTGAAGACCGTGGAGTCATCCTTGACCGCACGTACCAGCTCAACGTGGGCGGAAACATGGACTTCAAGAACATGCTTGAACGCGAGCGCCTGGAGTCAAAGAAGATCTCGAAGACGCAAGCGGTCACGTCTAACACCTCGGCGCAGTTGGCTAGCAGGGACGTACACATTGGCCCCAGCGACTACGTTCAATGGTTGGACGACCGTAAGTGGGCGTATGTGCGCCTCGAAGGCCGGAACTTTGGCGATGCACCGGTTTCGTTGGAGTACAAGCTCGAAGTGTGGGACTCGCCTAACTCCGCGGGAGTCATCATTGACGCGGTTCGGGCGGCAAAAATTGGTCTAGACCGAGGTGTTGGCGGGGCGTTGCTGTCCGCCAGCTCGTACTTCATGAAGTCGCCACCTGAGCAGCAGAGCGACGACCTTGCGCGTCAAGCAGTCGAAGATTTCATCGCAGGTAAAGTTTCTATTTAGGCTTATCACCTGCAGAAACTCGGAATGCCATGCTGGTATTCCGAGTTTTTCTCTATTCACATAGGACCGCCTGTTTTCCTGTAAAGTTCTGGTTTATTCGGCGAAAAACCATAAGGAGGTCTTGCGTGTCAGCCCCTGCAACAAAACCTAAGGATGATTTGAACTGGCTCATGCGCCTGCTCATCGTCATCGAAAAAGCTGGTAACAAGCTACCGCACCCGTTTTGGCTATTCCTCTCCCTGGCCGTCATCGTCATGCTCATTTCGTGGGTGGCATCCGCTGCGGGTCTTTCTGCGGTTAACCCAGCCAAAGGTGAAACTGTTACCGCAGTCAACCTGACGTCCTCGGAGTCCCTGGGCGCCATCGTCTCCGGTGTCGTCGAAAACTATGTGACCTTTCCAGCCCTGGGGCTAGTACTGGTTGTTCTTTTTGGTGTGGCAGTAGCGGAACGCTCAGGCCTGATCCCGGCGATCATGCGTGCGGCACTTATGAACGCGTCACCAAAATGGGTGACCGCAATCGTTGCACTGGTGGGAACGGCGTCCTCAATTGCCTCAGACGCCGCGTACATGATTGTGATTCCACTGGGTGGTATCGCGTTTAAAGCTGTTGGCCGTAACCCC
>CABTZC010000028.1 GCA_902489185.1 uncultured Brevibacterium sp.
GCAAGAGATCACCCCGATCCACCCTGAGCTCGCCGAACCGCTCAAGGAGATTCTGGACACCACGTTCGGTCTCATCATCTACCAGGAGCAGGTGATGGCGATTGCACAGAAGGTGGCCGGATACTCACTGGGCCAGGCAGATATTCTGCGCCGTGCGATGGGTAAGAAAAAGAAAGCCGAACTGGACAAACAACAGGTGGGTTTCTTTGGAGGCATGAAGGAACGCGGCTACTCAGAAGAGGCTGCGCAAGCCTTGTGGGACATCCTGTTGCCATTCTCCGACTATGCGTTCAACAAGGCGCACTCCGCAGCGTACGGCGTGGTGTCGTACTGGACGGCGTATCTGAAAGCTCACTATCCGGCCGAGTACATGGCTGCTCTGCTCACCAGCGTGGGGGACAACAAAGACAAGTTGGCAGTGTACTTGGGTGAGTGTCGCAAAATGCACATCACGGTCCTCCCACCGGATGTAAACGAATCCGAACTGAACTTCACACCTGTGGGGAACGACATTCGCTTTGGTATGGGTGCGGTTCGCAATGTGGGCCATAACGTGGTTGACGGCATCGTGGAATCGCGTACCGAAAAAGGCATGTTCACATCGTTCTCTGACTTCTTGGACAAGGTCCCTGCACACGTATGCAATAAGCGGACGGTGGAGTCTCTTATCAAGTCAGGTGCGTTTGACTCACTTGGACACACCCGCAGGTCGTTGGTGGAAGTTCATGAAGAAGCCGTTGATTCGGTTGTGGGGGTGAAACGCCAGGAAGCTGCCGGTCAGTTTGATCTTTTTGCTGGCTTGGGCGAGGAAGATTCCGCGAGCTTCTCGGTTCCTATTCCTGACCGGGTGGAGTGGGACAAGAAAGAGAAGCTGGCGTTTGAACGCGAGATGATTGGGCTGTACGTCTCTGACCACCCGTTGAACGGTTTGGAAGGTGTCATCGCTTCCGAATCCGACCTTCCGCTTGTGGATCTCATTAGTCACGGTCGGCCAGACGGATCCACTATCACCGTGTGTGGAATGATCACATCGTTGGTGCGAAAAGTTTCGAAAAACACGGGGCGTCCGTACGCGATTGTCACGATTGAGGATTTGGAAGCGTCAATTGAGGTTCTGTTCTTTGGCGACGTGTACGAGCCCGTTGCCGACATCCTCACGACTGATTTGATCGTGACGATTCGCGGGCGCGTCAAGCAGTCAGAAGACCGGCCAATTAGCTTGATGGCGCAGTCCGTGACGCTTCCCGACATTTCAAACGCTTCTGGTAGTCCGTTGCAGCTGACGATCCCTGTGGATCGTGCCACCCAGAGCACTGTGGAGGAACTGGACGAGATTCTGCGCGCGAACCCGGGGCCTACCGAAGTGCGGGTCAACGTGATGGAGCCGGGGAAACGGACGTTGGTTCGTTTGAACCGACGCGTTGAAACTGGCCCCAGCCTCTACGGGGATTTGAAGGCCCTGTTGGGGCCTCGCTGTTTAGGGTGATCGGTTTCTTCATAGGGGAGGGGTGCCGAGGTGTCCCACACCACTCTGATTAGAATGGCTGTGTGAATGAACTGTTAAGAATCATCAAGGTGCCAGCGGGCGTTTCTACTCGTGAGCTTCGCTCACTCGTGCCGCGGGCACATGATTCTTTGGATAAGGCGCGCTCCAGTGTGACCCCGGTGGTTGACGATGTCCGGGACCGAGGTCGTGCCGCAGTCATCGATGCGACGTCGCGTTTCGACGGGGTTGAGTTAGAACATGTGCGGGTCCCTCGCGAAGAGCTTGCACGTGCTCTGGCCGGATTGGACTCTGCGGTACGCGAGGCTCTTGAAGAGTCGATTTCACGGCTGCGACAGGTGAGTTCACGCGATGTTCCGCAGGGTTCGACGACTGACTTTGACGGTTCTGTCGTGTCAACGCGGTGGACTCCGGTAGATCGTGTGGGTTTGTACGTTCCTGGCGGGCGTGCCGTGTACCCGTCCACGGTTGTCATGAACGCGGTTCCCGCGCAGGTTGCGGGTGTGGAGTCGTTGGCGCTTGCGTCACCTCCAGGTCCTTCTGGTTTGCCTCACCCGGTGGTTTTGGCGACAGCTGAACTGTTGGGTGTCGATGAAGTGTGGGCCATGGGCGGAGCACAAGCGATCGCTGCGTTTGCTTACGGTTTTGACGATGGTGAAGTGTGTGAGCCCGTCGACGTCATCACCGGCCCGGGTAACGCTTATGTCGCAGGCGCTAAGTCGCTTGTCCGTAATTTTGTTGGCGTTGACTCAATTGCCGGACCTACTGAGATCATCGTGTGTGCTGACGCCCACGCCCGACCGGAGTACGTCGCTGCCGATCTCATCAGCCAGGCCGAGCACGATCCGTTGGCCGCTTCCGTTCTCGTCACGGATTCGGCTGATGTGGTGGAGCGCGTACAAACTGAGTTGAACCGTCAGCTCGAGGTGGCGAAGCACCGCGAACGGATCCACGAAGCGTTTACTGGGTCGCAATCGGGTATTTTGTTGGTCGAATCGCGTGCGGACATGGTACGTGCAGCGAACGTGTACGCGGGTGAACACGTTGAAGTGATGGTCGAAGATCCGCAGGAATTTGCGCGCGAATTGCGACACGGTGGAACGATTTTTATTGGCGATTACTCGCCAGTGGCTCTGGGGGATTACTGCTCGGGATCGAACCACGTACTTCCCACCAGCGGAACCGCAGCCCACGCATCGCCACTGGGGGTCCACAGTTTCATGAAGAGCAGCCAGGTTGTGACGTACACGCGTGACGGTTTACTCGATGTGGCCGATCACATTGAGACACTCGCTGAGGCTGAAAACCTTCCCGCGCACGGTTATGCTGTGCATCTACGGAGGGAGAGCTAATGCACTGTCCGTTTTGTCGCCACAGTGATTCGCGTGTCGTCGATTCGAGAACCGCTGAAGACGGCGCGTCGATCCGTCGTCGCCGTCAATGCCCCAACTGCTCACGCCGCTTCACCACGATTGAAGCTACAAGCTTGTCGGTGATCAAACGTTCGGGTGTATCCGAAGAGTTTTCGCGCCAAAAGGTAGTAGCCGGTGTAAGAAAAGCGTGCCAGGGCCGTCCTGTATCTGAGGATGACTTGGCAAAACTGGCACAACGCGTTGAGGAGAACATTCGCTCACAGGGGATCGCTGAAATCGACGCCGATGAAGTGGGGCTAGCCATTCTGGACCCTTTACGCGAACTTGACCAAGTTGCCTACCTGCGTTTTGCAAGCGTGTACCAGGGGTTCGACTCACTTGAAGATTTTGAAGCAGCAATCTCCTCGCTCCGTGCAGAACGTGAAACTGCGCGTCTCGAGCAGTAAACCAGCGACCTCTGTGATCAGAAGTCGATTCGATTTGCGACTTGCACTGGGGTTCTGTGTAAGATGAGAGAGCGCTATGGCGCCCGCCACTGGTGGCTTCGGAGGGGAAGCCGACGCCACCAGTGGCCTTTCTATATTTCCGCAGGTCACCAGTGGTGTAGCTTTACGCTGCTTGGGCAAGTTGAGTCCTGCGCGTAATCGCCCTGATGCCTTGAGCCGTGAGCTGACATTCCACGTCTTCTGCCGTTGCACTGGGGCCCCACTCGTGAGCGATCTCAGCCAGAGTTCGCAGATAGGTTCCGTACGTTGAAGCTGTCCACGCTGACCTCTGTTTCATGTGTAAAGCCCGAGCAATTCGACCGTCAAGAATCAGCGGCATGTGCTCGCTTTCATATAAGGGGTTGCGCCTTGAAAAATACATGAGCTTTGTGAAGTGTGATGGCCCCACGAACGGGATCCGCACATCAGTGCTCCATGCCCAGTACGCGTCTTCCGGCTCACATTCGCGGGTGAGTGTGATCGCTTCGAAAAGACGTTCAGCAAAACCGCTCGTCTCAAGCGGTTTGCATGCCCGGTAAACAGATCTGGGTGCGTTGCCGGCCGCCCACATGCTCACACCGGCATAAAAGTTCAGTGCCGACCCAGGGTCGTCAATGCGCGATCCCAGGTTAAAGAGAGTCCACCGGCTGATGACCTCGTTGGCTCCATTGAGAATCGAGGGTCGAGGGCCTGTCCAGTATTTGTCCCAGTGTGCTCTACGCACGGGAGCTGACAGAGACGGAACGTGGGGTATATGTGGGCTGAACGTTTGAATGAGTTGTGCGTACATTTTTCCTCCTGTTGTGTGTTGTGTACACGATCGTGACAGGAGGCACTGACACAGTTTTTCGATCACATGTACGAGTCGAGCGTCGACTCATTCGACGTGACAACTGTCAGGCGTGACGTTGCACGCGTCAGCGCAACATACAGCTCACCGACACCCTTGTGAGAATGCGCAATAAACGCAGGCTCAAAAATCATGACGTTGTCGAATTCGAGCCCCTTTGCTCCAAAAGGCGTGAGAACGGCCACCGTGCGGTCAATCCCGGCTGGCCCCATCCCATAGTCCAGACCAGTCTCTGTGAGTACCGCTTCAATGATCTCGCGGTGTTCAGCGGCCGCAATCACAGCGCATGTCCCACCCGCATTCTGTTCGGTGAGCACGGAAACCAAGCGTTTCGCGGACTCAGACACCGACGCAGTCCGAACGACCTCGGGATCGTGAGCCCCTTCCCGGACCGGTGTGGGGACTGCCAACGTGGGGAAATGGTCACTGAGAAGCTGGTTCGCAATCGACATGATGCGACCCGGAGTGCGGTATGACACCGTGAGCTCCTGCGCGTCAAACGATTCGACGTGAGGCGACAGCATAGTGCCCCACGTGCGTTCGGAGTCAACAACCGAAGCCTGAGCCAAATCGCCCACAAGCGTGGCAGATTTGGAGGGCACCCGGTTAAACAACAGGCGCAACTGCATAGGGCTGAGCTCTTGTGCCTCATCGACAATGAGATGCCCATACGTCCATTCGCGATCCTCGCTGGCCCGCTCCGCCAAGGTCTGAGCCGCGCCTGTGTCCGTGTAGCGTTGCGCCAACTGCTCGGCAGAAATAAGATCCCCCGTGCCCGTCATCTCGAGGACACGTTCGGCGTACTCGACCTCCTGGGAGGGGGCACGTGTCTGACCAGGCGTGGCTCCTAAGAGTTCGGCAAGCTCATCCAAAAGCGGAACATCTTCAACCGTGATGTCTGAGCCCGCGGGACGACGCAGACGGGCCATCTCTTCGAACGTCAACACCTTGTCGGCAGCCGCCACAAGCTTGTGCGGCTTGGAAAACAAGGCGTCCAGAACACCTCGGGGAGTCAACGGAAGCCAGTGCGTGTTGATTGCAATCCGGGCGTCGCGGGAGCGGCGCACATCATCGACCACCTCGGCGATCTGGTCCTGCGACGCGCCTCCTTCGCCGTTATCCACGATCCGCTGCGCCAAAGCATTCATCAATGTTGTTGCAAACACCTCACGCGCCCGGTTGTGCGCGTACCCAGACCGACGTGCTCGCTCCCGTGCGGTCTTCACCATGTCTCGGGTGAGCGTGACTCGCCGCAATCCCACGCTCAACTCGATATCTGTAGCGGGGATTCGCTGGTAGTTCCGCACAGCTCGGGACAGCACCTTCACCATGCGAAGGTCGCCTTTGACCGCCGAGGTGGCAAGAGAGTCCCGGAGTGTCGTATCGACCCCGGGGAAAAGTTGCCCAGGGGTTAAGAGCACAGCACCCGTTTCGCCCAGGCTGGGCAGAACCTTTTCGATGTACTTGAGGAAAACGGGGGATGGCCCGACGATAAGAACACCCGACTGAGCGATGGTCGTGCGGTGCTTGTACAGAAGATATGCGGCGCGGTGGAGCGCAACAGCGGTCTTTCCAGTTCCAGGCCCGCCCTGAACAACGACGACACCAGATAAGGGTTTGCGGATAATCGCATCTTGTTCTGCCTGAATCGTTTCGACGATGTTCGACATTCGGCCCGTTCGGTGGGCATCGAGCGAGGCAATCAATGCGCCTTCGCCGCGTAAGTGCTTGCGTTTGTGAGGGTCGAGGTCGTCCAGGTTCAGAACGTCGTCTTCGATGCCCACAACCTTGCGGCCACGTGTCGTGAGGTGGCGTCTGAGAACGAGGTTTTCTGGTTGTGCGGCGGTCGCGCGATAAAACGGTTCACTGGCGGGTGCACGCCAGTCCATGAGCAACTGGGACCGGTCGTGGTCGCTGATACCTATCCGCCCGATATACGTGGTGGTGCCGTCGCGGTCGTCGATGCGCCCAAAGCACAGTCCCTCTTCTGCACTGTTGAGACGGATGAGTTGATCTTCGTACACCGTGGCGAACGCGTCGCGCTCAGACCTGTTTTGGTGGTGGTTCCCCACGTGTGTGAGTCGTACGTTCTGAAGTTTGTGGGTGGTTTCGGTGCGGAGTTCGTCTAGCCTCGTGTAGACCGCATCGACGTGTTGCTGTTCGATGGAAATTTCGTTCAAATCGTTCACCCTGCACCTTTCCGGCATTCAATTATGCCGGAACCGTACGGTTTTGCCGTCGAATTCCATGTGAATTTTGTCTTGCACGCCGTGAGTTACATCATGCTTTGGCAATGGTGGCTGGTGCTGATCCAGTTCGTAATGAGGACGCAAGGCTAGTTGTGTTTAGGGGAGTAGCAGAGGCTGCGACGACGACGTTCGCGCGGTGCCCCCGCGTCCTCCCGGTCGCGTTGATGACATACACGTGTGCGAAGTGGGACGTGATGGCCTGGATTTCTTGTCGAGCGTGGTTCGGGGTGCCTGCGATATTGAACAGTGCCAGGCCTTGTGTTTTAAGGGCCGAGGCGGTGTGGGCAAAGTAGGCGTCGGTTGTGAGTGCCGGGGGAGTTGCGTCTCCAGCAAACGCGTCACGCACCACGATGTCGAGGCTTTTCGGTGCGAACGTTTGGATTTCGCGTGCCCCGTCGCCCACGCGTAACGCGAGTGCGGGGGAGCGGGGAAGATCAAACCACTCACGTACGTAGTCCATGAGAAGTGCGTCGATGTCGATGGCTGTTTGCCGGGACCGTGGGTGAGTGGCGTGCAACCGCCGGGCTAAAGAGCATCCGGCTGCGCCAATGTGGACTGCTCTGACCGAGGTGCCTCGCGGGAATACTTGATCGATCGTGGTTGCCATCCAGTGGAGGTATGGAAAATCTAAGCGGGTTGGTTCGCTGATAGTGATCGAGGAACTGGGTACGGAGTTGACGTAGAGAACCCACGAGTTGGGCTCGCCCGGAATGCTTTCCTTGCGTGCAATTCCTGTGGATATCTCCACCTCGACGCTGGTGTCGCGTGCCCGTTTCCGTCCCATATGGGCCAAGTGTAGTTGTCCTCCCCGGTCACAGCGGTGAAGCGTGGGTCACATGCGTGTGCACACCGGGAACTTTGCAGTGGTTTACAGCTGTGGAGAAAACGCCTTTTTCCACAGGTTGCAACGAGTGGGTTTCGGGCGAAACAGATGGGCATGAAAGTGAAGTCATGGAAACAATAGACATCAGTACACCCGTAGACATTGTTCATCTCGTCAACATGGCCGTGGGGCATGTTCCTCCCGATTCGCTTGTTCTTGTTCTTAAAAGAAACGTCGAAGGCCCCGGGGCCCTTGGGGGAAGCGTACGTGTCAATTTTGATATGCAAGCAGCCCGCAGGTTCAGTACCGACGTCGCTGAGCAAATAGCGCAGGTGGTTGTTCGTTTCGAACCATGTGAAGTCGTTTTCCCTGTGTTTTCGTGTGACGCGATCGCTGCAGCGCTCGGACATGCGGGAGAAGACAAGAACAGCCGAGATGTTGACGCCATTGTGCACGCGTGGACTGAGATTCAACGCGAACTCTTAAAAGTCGGCGTAAGATCTATTCCTCCCGTGTGGACTGGCCACAATAAGTGTGGGTGGATTCTTGACTCTGAAATGTGTACGCCCATTCCGAATGTAGAGACCGCCACACATCTGCCGCCGCTGTCCGCACTTCCACAAGCCAGGAAACGCGTGAGTGCGCAACTCGAGAGCTGCGTCGGTGACAAACGGGGTGATCTCGAAGCGCTCATCAGTGATGCAAGTGAGCTTTGTTTCTTTGCTCTTTCGGACGCCGCTCCGTCCGAATGGGACAGTATCCATGTGAGCGCAGGGGCGGTCCGAGCGATCGAGACGTTGAGCGATAACGGCGTGGGCAGAGACGCTCTAATCACCCTGTTTTCTGCACGGCACCCCAGCTTTAGGCCCGATGTGGTGGGGCACTTGAGTCCAGAAGAGTTTCTCGAAACGATCCTGGAAATCTTAGAAGGGGACATGGAGCAGTATCTGGCTGGGATGGATGAGATCCGACCTCACATGCCATACACGTACTCCGTCCTCATGTATCTCAAACTCGTTGCAGTCCACGCTTCCGACGAGTACTTTAGTGAACTCCTCGGTGTGATCGCCTGGTTCGAATGGGTCGCCGGGCACAACTCATACGCGCAACACTTCGCGCGGTCGGCGCTCGCTGTCGACTCGACGAATAGCTTTGCCGGCACCGTCGAGGCATTTGTGGAGCGGGGGATCACCGCTGTGTGGGCGCGCTAATTTCACTTGCCGGGAATATCGTGCGAAAATTGGGTGTTGACCCAGTTGTATCCGCGAGGATTTGACTTGGGTCTTAGTACTGCCCATGTGGCAACTTAGGTGAAAGGTGACTTCGTGCCAGCTGTCGAGAACGAGAAGCAAGCCTCTACTACTGCAAAGAAGAAGGCTACAACATCTAAAGCCTCTACCACCGCAAAGAAGAAGGCCACATCGACATCTAAGTCAACAGCTTCGAAGACAACCGGTGCCAAGAAGACTGCCACCACGGCGAAAAAGAGCACGAGTACCGCGAAGAAGTCGACGGCAAAAAAGAGTACGTCAACCGCGACGAAGAAGACTTCTAGCTCTGCGAAAAAGACCACGACGGCAGCGAAATCGGCAGCTACCGCTAAGCGTGCGGCCAAGGCAACTGCAGCAAAAGAAGCAGCAACCAAGACATCGACCCGGAAAAAGGCTCGGGACGCTGAAGAGGTCGAGAACGACAAGGTCGAAACCGACGAGGTTGAAGAACTCGCGACAACCGACGAATCAACCGAAACGCGTAACTCTCAAGAAGAGGAAAAGGACGCTCAGATTAAGGAAGCCGGTGGCTTCGTGGTGTCTGACGCCGACGATGAGGACCAGCCGGCACAGCAGGTTGCGACCGCAGGTGCAACCGCTGACCCAGTCAAGGACTATCTCAAGCAGATCGGTAAGGTTGCGCTCCTGAATGCTGCCGAGGAAGTTGATCTGGCAAAGCGCATTGAGGCCGGAATGTATGCCGAACATCTTGTCAATGAGGGCAAGGTGACCGACGCACGCGATCTGCGGGACTACAAGTGGATTATCCACGACGGGCGGATTGCTAAGAACCACTTGCTTGAGGCTAACCTTCGACTCGTGGTGTCGCTTGCAAAGCGCTACACGGGACGTGGGATGTTGTTCCTGGATTTGATCCAGGAAGGTAACTTGGGTCTGATCCGAGCGGTTGAAAAGTTCGACTACACCAAGGGCTTTAAGTTCTCCACGTATGCAACGTGGTGGATCCGTCAGGCTATTACACGCGCCATGGCAGACCAGGCACGTACCATTCGTATCCCCGTTCACATGGTTGAAGTCATCAACAAGCTCGCACGTGTGCAGCGCCAGATGCTTCAGGACTTGGGGCGCGAACCCACCCCTGAAGAGCTTGCTAAAGAGCTCGACATGACACCTGAACGTGTCGTCGAGGTGCAGAAGTACGGGCGTGAACCAATTTCTCTGCACACCCCACTGGGTGAAGACGGTGACAGTGAGTTCGGTGACCTCATCGAGGACTCTGAAGCGGTTGTGCCTGCGGATTCCGTTAGCTTCACTCTGCTTCAGGAGCAGCTCCACTCGGTTCTCGACACCTTGTCAGAACGTGAAGCTGGTGTCGTTTCAATGCGTTTCGGACTCAACGACGGACAGCCTAAGACGCTCGACGAGATTGGCAAGGTGTACGGCGTCACGCGCGAACGTATCCGCCAGATCGAATCGAAGACGATGGCGAAGCTCCGCCACCCGTCCCGCTCCCAGGTGTTGCGCGACTACCTCGACTAACACCCGGGCCCATCAGCGGGCAACTTAGCGGTTTGCGCTCACAATCGCGATGGCCGCGTTATGGCAGTCAATGATCTGTGCGACGCGGCCTAGGTGAGTGTCAACGGGTTGTGACAATACAGCGCCTCCGTGTTCCTGTGCGTGTTCCAGAGTTTCGTCGACATCGTTGACGCGCACATAAATTTTCCAGTGCGCAGGAATTGAGAGGTCTGAGATGTCCACCATGCCTGCAACGGGGGAGCCGCCCGCGGAGAACGTGGTGTAGTCGCCCTCGCCCTTCTGCGTATTCCACCCAAAAACGGTGGTGTAAAAGTCTGCGACACCGGTGTCAGTGGTGTGAAGCTCAAACCAGGCGGGAGCACCGACCGCATCGGTGAGCGCGAGACCGCGGTCGTCATCATAGGACAATACGCCAAAGCCCGTTTTCGCTGAGTCGGCAACGAGTGCAACCGAGGCATCACCGTCAAAGTTGGGGATCGCCATCAACGCCTGTCCCTTGTTTTCCGCTATGGTCTGCAAGAACTCTTCGAAATCTGCGACATGGAAATACAGCGACCAGAACCCAGGCTGGCCTTCGGGCGCCTCGGCGGGTTGCTGGCTGATACCCGCAACGGACGAGCCGTTTACGACGGCCCGAGTTCCGATCCCCATGGGGCCCACCCCGTCAAAATCCCACCCAAATACAGCGGAATAAAACGTTTTGGATTCGTCAACGTTTGGAGAGCTTAGCTCAATCCAACATGGGGTTACAGGCTTGTTGTCAGTCACAGCCCCATTGTTGCATAGGAAGCGTATGTGTCGATGCCGTCGACTAACGCTTTCGCATACGACTCTGGGTCCTTCTGCATGCGCCGAGCTTCTTCTGGATTGCGCATTTCACCACATTCGACAATGACGGCTGGGACCGACGCGTTGTTCAAACCAGCAAGATCGGTGCGCTCCACTAAACCGTCCTTGCCGTAGCCTGCCCGGTTAATGGGGAATTTGTTGTCCGTGAATCCTCGAACAATCGCTTCGCCTAGTTTGGTGGATTTCTCTAGGTTGTCACCAGGCGCCACAATCACGCCAAATCCGCGAATTGACGTGTTTTCCGATCCGTTGGCATGAATGCTGACCAGGAAGTCAGCGTCGTCAGCGAACTTTCCACGTTCATCCACACAGGGACCCACCCCGTCGTTGGAGTCGCGTGACATGATGATGCGAGCGCCACGCTTTTCGAGTTCGTTTCGCACTTTTCTTGCAACGTTCCAGTTGAATTCGTGTTCAGGGAAACCGCCGTCAGTTGCCGTGCCTGTGGTGTTGCACGCCTTCTTCCCACCGCGGCCGTCGGGAACCATTTTGTTAATGCGGGAAAGGTGCGACGCGTTACCGCCGTTGTGTCCGGGGTCCAGAGCGATGACCAGCCCGTCAAGGGACTGGTTGGGGTTACTTTGAGAAGTTTCCGGGGCCGAGGTGTCCCCGGGGTTGTGCTCGTTTGTGATGGTCTCAGGTTCAACCGTGGTACGGGGCTGTGGCGTCTGGGTGCTTCCACAGCCGCTTAGAAGGACCATTACTGCACACGCGTATAGCGCAATTGCGTGTTTCACAACCGCCAGTCTACTCGACACAAGCCCCGTGAATCCAAGGTTTTATGCCGCCTTCGACCTAGACTGGGACGGTGGCTACATCGGATTACGGAGCACGGCAACTACAGGTCCTCGAAGGTCTTGAGGCGGTACGCAAGCGTCCCGGAATGTATATCGGGTCCACCGACTCGCGAGGGCTCATGCACTGTCTGTGGGAAATTATCGACAACGCGGTCGACGAAGCGTTGGGCGGTCACGGCGAAAACATTACGGTGACCCTCCACAAAGACGGGTCGGTCACCGTCGAAGATAACGGACGTGGAATTCCCGTCGACATCGAGCCCCGCACTGGTCTCACTGGTGTTGAACTCGTGATGACGAAGCTTCACGCAGGTGGAAAATTCGGTGGCGGGTCGTACTCCGCAGTGGGCGGTCTCCACGGTGTGGGGGCGTCGGTGGTGAACGCTCTGTCGAGTCGCTTAGACATCGAAGTAACGCGATCTTCCAAGGTGTACCGCATGTCTTTTAAGCGGGGAACGCCTGGAACGTTCACGGATACAAACGAACCGCACCCGGATAACGAGTTCGCCCCTTTTAAAAAAGAGTCCAAATTGGAAGTTGTGGGCAAGGCGAAGCGAGGTGTGACAGGTACCAAGATTCGTTATTGGGCCGACCCTCAGATTTTTATTGCCGACGCTAAGTTCAACTACGACAACTTGGTGGACCGTGCCCGCCAGACCGCGTTTTTGGTTCCAGGGCTTACAATCACGATTGTCGATGACAGGGGAGTAGCTGTCGACGAAACGGGTGCCCCGATTCCGCACCGTGTCGAAGAGTTTCAGTTTGACGGTGGTATCTCGGCGTTTGTCGACCACTTGGCGCATGACGCGGCGGTGACGGACACATGGCGTTTCACCACCCAGTCGTCGTTTAAAGAGACGGTCCCCGTTCTTAACTCCTCAGGACACATGGAGTCTCAAGAGGTTCAACGCGACATTACGGTCGATGTCGCGTTGCGCTGGGGAAACGGTTACGACACCATGCTGAAGTCGTTCGTGAATATCATTGCCACTCCTAAGGGTGGGACGCAC
>CABTZC010000029.1 GCA_902489185.1 uncultured Brevibacterium sp.
ACAGTATGATCTGTGTCGCGCGATTTCGTGTTTTGGGGTGCTGAGGGGTTGTTTAGCTACAGTCCACACATTGGACTGTAGCTAAACGCACTAAACCCTCAGTCTTCGCGCTTGCGCAACTCCCCGCGACGCAACTTACCGCTAGGCGTCTTAGGTAGTGCATCGACAAAGTGGACTTTGCGTGGGTACGCGTGAGCGGAGTACCCCTCCTTGACCAACAGCTTGAGCTCGTCAGCCAACTCAGGCGTGGCTACAACGCCGTCACGCAACACGACGTATGCTTCAGCGAGCTCACCTCGGACGCCATCCCGGTCTGGCTTGCCCACCACTCCAACATCAACGACGTCAGGGTGCGTGATAAGCACTGACTCCACGTCGAATGGCCCAATGCGGTAACCGGCCATCAAGATCACGTCGTCATCGCGACCTTCGAAGAAGAAGCTGCCGTCCTCGTCCTTATAGCCGGCGTCAGCGGTGAGGTACCACTTACCGTCTTCGCTGAAACGCTCAGCTGATTTCTGCGGATCGTCCTGGTATCCGGTGAACCACAGGAGTGGGCTGTTTGGAACGTTGATGACGATTTGACCATCCAGAATGTCGGCCTCGTACCCGGCGATCGGCTTACCCATGGATCCGGGCTTGAGCTCTTCACGTACTTCGTCGTTCCACTGGTTGCAGATCACCATGCCCAGCTCGGTCTGGCCGTACTGGTCATAAACCTCGGTGCCCAAATGTTCTTTAGCCCAGTCGATCACATCAACCGTGAGCGGTTCGCCGGCGGAAGATGCGCGACGCAACGTGAACCCGGTCTCCAGGCCAGACTTTGACAGCGTGCGATACACCGTGGGTGCGGACGCATAGTTGGTCACTCCCTGGTCGCGCATGAGCTGCAAGGTCGATTCTGCAGAGAACTTGTCCTGTTGCATGAGGTTGGGCAGACCAATGGTCAGCGGCCCCAGCACTCCGTAGTACAAACCGTATGCCCAGCCTGGGTCGGCTGCGTTCCAAAAGACGTCGTCGGGGCGAACGTCCAAGGAGTAGTGCATGTAGCAGTGGAAGCTGGCCAGCGCGCGGACGGGGACCGCAACCCCCTTGGGATTGCCGGTGGTGCCCGAGGTGAACAGCTGCACCAGCGTGCCGTTACCTCCCAGCGCGACCGAGTCCTCGAACGGTTCAGGCTCGGTTTGCATGCGGTCGTAGTCCTCGCCAATGGTGATGACGTTGAGCCAGTCCAGGGGCTTCACCTTGTCTTCTTGTGAAGGTTCGGTGATGACGAGTTTGGCCTTCGCGCCCTCCATGCGGACTTTGATCGCTCCGGTGGCAAACGCCGTGAACAACGGGACGTACACGGCACCTATGCGTGCGAGCGCAAGCAGTGTAATAGGCATTTCGGGGCATTTGGTGAGTAGTACACCCACGCGGTCGCCTTTTTGAACGCCCTGCTGTTGAAGTGCGGTGGCAAGTCGCTTGGACCTGTCAGCGAGTTCTCCGTAGGTGAGTTTCGACACCGTTCCGTCGTGGGCGATGAATGTGAAAGCGGTGTTCTGTGGATCGTGGCGGTCGCAGAGTAGGTATGACGCGTTTGCGTCTTCTGTGTCGTATGTTTCTAGCCATTCTTGAACGAGCTGATCAGATTTCACTCGTGCCTCCTGGGTTAGGGGTTCCCTGTGGTTTTCACCTTAGCGCTCGCGTGTTTTCCACATGCGCGCAGGGTAACCTAAGCCACATTTTTGAGCATTCACGGTTCACCCGTTAGGGCACGCTCGTTTAGTCAAGATAGCCGCGCGCAAACTGCATGATGCGTATAAATGCTTGGTCGCGAACCGTCTCTTCAGACAGGTACACGTCGTGCATGGCTCCCGGAACGCGGTCCACAATGACCGTGTCGGCAAGGTCTAGAGCGCGCCGGGCCAGGATGTCCACGTCGAGCACAATGTCGGCGTGAGCCATCTGTGGGGCGTAGTTCACTGATTGCATCGACGTGCGAGACATTTGCACCAAAACGGGTATATCAAGTGAAAGACCATGTTCGACACGCCTGTGCCCGTCAAACACTGCACGAAGAAATTGCGGGTACACAGGAAATGATTCTGGTGGTTTGAGTCGCAGATCGAATGGTGTGTCCCCGTGGGCTTGTGCGACGGCCAGTACGTAGTAGTTTGGCAGTGCGATACGAAGCGGACTCACCGGGTTACGGGCCGCCATGAGGGGGCCAAGCAGTTTGCGCACGCTTGCGGTGTACTGGAACTCCAACCACGGTGAGTTCAACACCAGCCCTGTGATTCTCCCGGGGTTATCGTTGGCCCACAGTGCGGCTGTAAGTCCTCCTGTCGAGTGAGCGTTCAACACCACACGGCAGTGCGGGTGTAACCCTGTAATCACGTCAAGCGATGCAGAAATTTCTTCGTCATACGCCCCGAGGTTGTCGATGAGTCCCGGGGTTCGTTCAGGGTCGGAGAGGTCTAAGTTCCTTCCATAGTTGCGTAGGTCCACGGCGTAAAAGTGCGCGCCCATGTGGGTCCAAAAGCGTGCTAAGTCGCGGTTGTAGAAATAGTCGGACCACCCGTGGATATAGAGGACGGCAGTGCTGTCCAGTTCTACCTGCGGGACGCTGTTCAGGTGGGGGACACCTGGGGAGGGGTGGTTGTCTCCCGGGGGCAAGTACCGCACGAGGGTCGCCCGGTCCCCGCTGGGCAGTTCCAACGGCAGGGATTCGAACCCTGGGCCAAGAATGTCCGGAAGCCACTGTGTTTGTGTGGGTGGAGTGGGGTTCATGTCCCTATTGTGCCAGGTGAAAAACTTGTGCGGCATGGAGCGGGAACCGTATTTGCCACGGTGTTTACTATGGTCGTATGGAGTTTCGAGTACGGTCAGCAGTTGCTGACACCCCTGCGTATGTTCCCGGTAAACCTGCTGCCCCGGTGGCTGGACAGAAGGCGTACAAACTTTCATCCAACGAGCACTTTATGAGTCCGCTTCCCGCTGTTGTTGAAGCGGCCGCGAAGTCGTTGGAAACGATGAACCTGTATGGCGACCCGGGTGTTTTCGATCTCACTGAAGAGATGGCGCAGCACGTGAACGTGGAAACGAATCAGTTGCTCTTTGGGGCTGGTGCTTCCGAGATTTTGGCTGCTCTGTTTCATATCACGGCAGAACCCGGTACCGAGGTGGTGTTCCCGTGGCCGTCGTTCGAAATGTATGTTCCGCTGACGTTGCTCGAAGGGGCCACCCCTATCAAGGTGCCGTTGCGTGAAGACTTGGGGCACGACCTGGATGCAATGGCAGACGCCATCAACGACCGCACCCGCCTGGTGATTCTGTGTAGCCCCAACAACCCCACCGGTGGTCCGGTGGAGCGTGAGGAATTCGAAGAGTTCATGGCGAAGGTTCCTCGCGACGTGCTCGTGGCCCTGGACCAGGCGTACTTCGAATACATGGTCGAAGGTGGTTTCGACGGAATGGACGCGTTGCCGTCGCACCCCAACCTGGTGGTTGTGCGCACGTTTTCGAAGGCCCACGGCATGGCGGGACTGCGCGTGGGATGGGCAGTCGCTCACCCCGATGTCATCAGCGCTATGCGCACCGCAATTCTGCCGTTTAGTGTGTCGCGAGTTGCGCAGGCCGCGGCATCTGCGTCTTTGCGTTTGGCCTCTGACGTGGATGTGCGGGCAAAGGAAGTCGCCCGGATTCGTGACGACATGCAGGCACGGTTGCGGGAAATCGGTGTCCCAGTAGCGGACTCCCAGGGTGGTTTCTTGTGGCTTCCGCTTGAAGACAAAGCAGAAGAGTTTGAAAGTGCATGCCGCGAGGTGGGTGTGGCTGTCCGCCAACTCACCGGGGGAGTGCGTGTGAGTATCGGTGAAGAAGAAGCGATGGACCGTGTCGCCCATGTAGCCGCCGAAATGGTGGCCCGCGGGCACGCAAAGGGTGGAACGACCTCGGGACAGGACTCATGAGCGCCCCCGAACTTCCAGACCTCACCGAACTCGTAACCCAGCTCAGTCCCAACGCGCTGGTCACGGACACTGACGTGATCGCAGCCCACTCGAGTGACCGTGCACTGTTTTCACCCGTGGGCAATGCGCTCGCCTTGGTGCGTGCCACGTGTGTTGAAGACGTGCAGGCGACTGTGCGGTTCGCGGCCAAACATGCGATCCCCATCATTCCGTCGGGTGCACGTACCGGGCTTTCAGGTGGCATTAACGCGCTCGACGGGTGCATCCTTCTCAGTGTTGCCAAGATGAACCGGATTTTGGAAGTGAACACGTTGGACGGCACCGTGACGGTGGAGCCGGGGGTCATCAATCTGGACCTCAAGAAGCACTTGGCCGAGTTCAACCTGTCGTATCCGCCGGATCCCGGTTCGGTGGCGATTTCCACGATTGGCGGGAACGTGGCCACCAACGCCGGCGGTATGTGCTGTGTGAAATACGGTGTGACCAGGGACTTTGTGCGTAGCCTCAAGGTGGTGACCGCCGACGGTGAAGTCACCACGGTAGGGCGGAACACGGCGAAGGGTGTCGCGGGGTTCGACCTCGCGCAGCTGTTCATCGGTTCGGAAGGCACACTGGGCGTGATCGTCGAAGTGACGCTTCGCACCGTGCCTAAACTGGCCGATCCGCTCACCTCAGTGGCGCTCTTCGCTGACCCTGTCCACGCTGCCCGCACGGTCACCGACTACCTGGGCAAGGGCGCGACCCCGTCGCTGTTGGAATACATGGACGGCGGCACCATCGAAGCGGTCAACGCGTACCAAAACTTTGGACTACCCAATGGCGCGGGCGCCATGCTCCTTGTGCAGTCGGACGGTTCAGGCTCAATGACGCGCGCTCAGGAAGACCTGGAACTGTTCCAGCAGGTTGCTCAAGATAACGGCGCAACAGACGTGATGTATTCGGATGACCCACGCGACTCCGAATCCTTGGTTGCGGCGCGCCGCGCGGTCGCCCCTGCGAATGAAAAGCTGGCCCACTCCCGAGGTGGTGGCGAGCTGGTTGACGACGTGTGCGTTCCGCGGGGTCGCCTTGCCGAGTTCTTTGAGCGCCAGGCTCAGATTGCACAGAAGTTCCCCGACATTCTGGTGATCGCGTGCGGTCACGCGGGGGATGGGAACATGCACCCCAACGTCATTTTTGATGCGGGCGACCCGGTTTCCACCCAGCACGCGAAAGAAGCGTTTGGCATGATCATGCAGGCTGGTCTGGACCTGGGTGGAACCATCACCGGGGAACACGGCGTGGGTGTTCTCAAGGCTGAGTGGCTGGCACGCGAACTGTCGCCGTCAGCACAAAAGATGCATGTGGCGATTAAACAGGCACTGGATCCGCAAGGGATCTTTAGTCCTGGGAAGATGCTGTCGCACTTGGGCTAGGGGCCGGGGCCTCCTGCGATTCCCGTGCAAGAGCGCGCCTTGCGGCTCGGCGCACAGCCGGCCACAGGGCAGATGCCCACGCCACGTAGCCACGTTCTGACGGGTGGAAGATATCGCCACCTGTGTAGAGCAGATAGCGCCACAGGCCCAGCTCGTGGGTGGTCGAAAACAGGTCCGCCAACTCCAAGTCGTACAAGCGCGCCTCACGTTCGATGATCGCGTTGGCGGCACGCACTTTCGGTTCAAGCCACGGCAAGCCAAAGCTCGGAATCGTGGAGACGACTGTTCCGGCTGGAAGACGTTTATACAGGCGCGTTGCAGTCCACTCGAACCCTTCAAGCGTGTAGGCCGGGTCGATCAAGTCATTGGCCCCAATGACGCACATGGTGATGTCAGCTTGAGGCAGTTCGTCAAGAAGCGGCAATTGCTTTTCCATGAGAAGCCACGAACTAGCCCCGGGAACCGAAATATTGGTCACGGAAACCCTGCGACCGGTCTCCTCTTCCAGCCGCTGTTTCAAAAGGCCCACATACGCGCGCTCGGGTTTGGACGCGCCCACCCCGCTGGCAGCCGAATCGCCCAAAACGTTGACCGTCAGGGGCGGAAGCTCCTGTAAGGATTCATCGAGTTCAAGCTGGGTGCGGGCAGACTCAGCCCAGAACTTGGGGAAAAGCGCAGACTGGATACGCACGCGCACAACGGCAATTCCGTAACCGGCTCCCATGCCCAGCGTCACACCTCCCACAGCCGTGGCTGTTTTCAGCGCTGCCCTGAGTACCGTCTTACCAACACCCACGTCAGCCCGCGCTCTCGACCGAGTCGTCAGCCACCTCGGGCTGGGTATCTGGCAAACCCCGCCGCCGCAACAGCGGCCCCACACCCGGCTGCTCGCCAAAGAAATCAACAATCGTTTCACCCGGGTCAGTCGAATATCCAGGGGCCAAAACCGCGGTGCGGAAAGCGTCGCCCGCGTCAGGGTTAAGCCCGCCCTGGGAGTTGAACCATTCGGTGACATACGCGGCGAGTTTCTCCGACCACAAATACGAGTAGTAGCCCGCAGAGTACCCCAGCGCGAACGTGTGCTGGAAGTACGGTGTGCGATACCGAGGCGGCACCAGCGGGTTGAAACCAGTTCCGGACAGCACGTCGCTTTCGAAGTCGAGCACCGATTCCACCTGTTCGCCAGGCTCCAACGAATGCCAGCTGAGATCCAGAAGTGCCGCTGCAAGGTATTCAACCGTGGCGAAACCTTGCCCAAACGCCTGGGACTTCTCGATCCGTTCGACCAGTTCGTCCGGAATCGGTTCGCCCGTGTGAACGTGGACGGCATAGTGGGGGAGTACCTGCGGGTGCAACGCCCACATTTCATTGAGCTGAGACGGGAACTCCACATAGTCCCTGGGCACCGAGGTGCCCGAACGGGTTTCGTACGTCGAGTTAGCGAACAGCCCGTGCAGCACGTGTCCAAACTCGTGGAACAGCGTGCGCACGTTGTCCAGGCTGAGCAGCGCAGGCTCACCGGCGGCCGGTTTGGGAATGTTCATGGTGAGGCTGATAACCGGGCCCAAACCGGAAACTCGGCCAGGGGACACCAACTGGTCCATCCATGCCCCGCCACGCTTTGATGAACGCGCAAACGGATCCACGCAGATCACGCCCAGCGGACGGTCGCCGTCGAACGCGCGGTACACAATCACCTCGGGATGCCAGGCGGCTTCATCCGTGCGTTCAAAACGCACACCGTACAGTTTGTGGGCGGCAAACAGCACGCCGTCGTTGAACACATTCCACAGCTCGAAGTACTCAGCGACCGAACCCAGCTGGTACGTGTCCTGCTTGTATCGCTTCAGGTAGTACTCGATGTCTTCGGCTTCCAGACGCTGTGGCTGGTAGGTCGTGCGGATCGTGTCGAGTTCGGTTTCGAGTTGCGCGAGCGCGGGTTCTAGCAAGTCCACGACCAGCGCGGTCGCATTCTCCCCGTTGCCCGCGTCCTGCTGGGAAATCACGTAGTCCTTGTACGACTTGTACCCCATGAGACCAGCCAGGCCGGCACGCAGAGCAGTGAGGTCAGAGACCACCCCGCGGGTGTCGGTTGCGGTTCCGCGCGCGCCCCGGTTGGTAGAGGCATGGAACACCGCGGTGCGAGTTTCCGGGTCGTCCAAGTCCGAGGTGATGGGCTGCTGTGTTGTGGACTCCAAGCCGATGAGCGCCCCGGTGAGGCCACGCTGAGCAGCGTGAGATTCGACGGTGCTCAGTTGAGCGTCTGACAAGCCTTTGAGTGACAGCTCAGACCCGTGCGGGATGTGAACCGCTGACTCTTGGGACTCTGCCAGAACAAACTGGCCGAACTCTGTTTCTAGCGCCGAAATCTCTTCAGCGAACGCCGCCACGCGTTCTTGGTTGTCTTCAGTGAGGCGTGCCCCCGCGTGGACGAAGTCGGCGACCATGAGGTCGTGGTGCCGGGCGTCCTCGGGATTCAAGGAAGCCGTGTTCACGCTTTCTAGGCGCGCGAAAAGATCAGCGTTAAGAAATACATCAAGTTCCGCCCGGGTAAGCACTGCGGCTGCGTCTGTTGCCATGGACTCCACGGCTTCTGACCACAAGCTCGATTCATACAAGCGAATAAAAGGCTGTAAACGGAACACCAGGCTGCGTGCAGCGTCAACCGCCAGAGTCGTGTTATTGAAATCGGCTGGTTCAGGGTTTTCCAGGATCGCGTCAATCGACTGTTCCTGGAACGTGATGGCCCTAGCCAGAGCATCCATGACGTGTTCAGGGGTGATGCGAGAAAAGTCCGGTAGCGTCAAGGGCTCCGGTTGGCTCACAAAGTCCCACAGATGATTGGGTGATTCAGCTTCTGGGACGTGGCCGGGATGGACGTCTTGGGCACCCAAAACTTTCTCCTGCACTGTCGAGGTCTATCGTGAAAGGGTGAGCGAATACTTGGGTACTGGCGCAGGCGATCCACGCACTCGACGAATCAAAGCCGGGATCATGCTGGCCGGTCTCGCCACCTTTACACTGCTCTACAATACCCAAGCAATCTTGCCGGACCTCACACGCGACTACGGAATTACTCCTTCCGGGGCAGCGATGTCGGTGTCCATTGCCACCGCTGGGGTCGGGTTAGGGCTGCTGGCTGCGGTGCCTATTAGTGAACGGATCGGCCGAGGTCGTTTAATCCGCTGGTCTGTCATCATCGCTGGCGTCATGGCTGCTGGGGTAGTTTTCATCTCGGATTGGAACCTGTTCTTGGTCGCGAGGTTCGTGATGGGGTTCATCCTTGCGGGGCTGCCCGCGACTGCCACGGTGTACTTGCGTGAAGAGATCCACCCGTCGATCGTGTCCTCGGTGATTGGGGTCCACATTTTTGGAAACACCTTGGGCGGTTTGGGAGCCCGCATTATCCCGTCCACCACGATCGAGGTGTTCGACTGGTTAGGGATCGACGGGATCCTGGGGTTGGATAAGTCGCACTCCGCGATGTTCACCGCCTCACTTGTGGGCCTGTTAGCGGGGGTGGGGTGCTTCTTCTTGCTGCCACCGGCGCAAGGGTTCGTGCAACACCGCGACTCGTTTAGCGTTCTGGTGAAGAAGTTTGGGAGGGCGTTCACCGACCCTGTTCTGCTGGGGCTGTTCGTCGTGGGGTACTTGGGCGTGGGCTCGTTTATTGGTGCGCTCAACGTGATGGGTTTCCGCTTAGAAGGCGAGCCGTACTATGTTCCGATTGGGCTCGTGGGGCTCATCTACTTTGTGTACCCGGTGGCCGGGTGGGCATCTGCAATAGCCGGCAAAATCGCTGACCGAACATCACTTCGCGCAGTCATGTCCTTTGGCCCCCTCATTGGGCTGGTAGGTGTTGCGCTCATGATGATTCCCAACGTGGTGTGCATCGTCGCAGGTCTGGCGATCCTGGCAATCGGGTTCTTCACCGGACACTCCACTGCGGCGTCCTGGGTAGCCGGCAGGGCAAGCCGAACGGTGGGCGTGCCTGCACAGGCTGCCTCTATTTACATGGTGTGCTTCTACCTGGGTTCGTCCGTGACGGGGAACCTCACGCCGCTTGCCTGGTCACACACCGGATGGGGAGGTGTTACCGCAATCATCGGAAGCCAAATGGCCCTGCTCTTCATCCTTGCGCTCATCCTCAAACGCACACCAGTCGCACCCGCCGGAACCCGAACGGTCCAAAAATAACCAACTATGAACGACCTCGGCGGGCGGAAAAAAGCGCCACCCCTGCGATCACCACGGCCGCGCCCGCGCCTAGGAGCAGGCCGGTGAACGAAACGGTGAACCCGATCGCAACGCACAACACCACGCCCAGAACCTGGAGGACTTTGGGGTACATGCGGTGCTCACGGTCTTGTGTGAACGCGGCCAGGTTCGCAATCGCGTAGTAGAGCAATACGCCCGTGGACGAGAAACCAACGGCCTGCGTCACGTCGACCGAAAAGACCAGGATGATGGCCAGGACGCAGAACAGGATCTCAGCGCGGGCCGGGGTCGAATGGCGCTCGCTCACGTGAGCAAAAAACGTGAAGTTGCGCGAGTCCCGGGCCATCGCCAAACACGTACGACCCAAACCAGCCATAAGCCCCAACAAGGCACCCAGGCAAGCCAAGGCCGCAACGACCTGGACAACCAGCCTCATCCACGGCACCTGCACGGCGTCAAAAATCGGGGCGGTGGAGTGGGCAAGAGTTTCCTGGTCCAACATGTGGGTCAGCGTGAACGTGATGACAACGTACACGACTAGCGTCAGGCCCAGCGCCCACATGATGGCTCGGGGGATTGTGCGGGTGGGGTTGGTTACCTCTTCGCCCAAGGTCGCTACACGGGCATAGCCAGCAAACGCAAAAAACAAGATGCCCGCGCCCTGCAAGATACCCAACGGAGCGGAAGGTAAGTAGGTAGCGGAAGGGGCGGCGACCTCGGCGGGGGCGGTCAACCACGGCGTAGCCACGAACAGCGCAAGCCCGGCCAGCACGATCAGCACGATGACCTTGGTCACCGTGGCCGTTTTAGACACACCCAGAATGTTGACGGTGGTGAGCGCGATCAACGCGAGGGCCGCCGCGCAGGACAGGACGAACGGGGGAGCGCCAGGCAGAGCGTAGTGCGCGAACGTCATCGCCATCGCGGCGGCCGAGGCAGTCTTCCCCAACAGGAACGCCCACCCGGCCGTAAGCCCCCACGCTTGGCCCAACTGCGCGCGCCCGTACGCATACGTGCCACCCGCAACCGGATACTGTGCGGCCAGCTGACCAGAAGACGTGGCATTGCACAAGGCCACAAGAGCGGCCAAGCCCAGGGCGATGTAGATTCCTGACCCGGCGTGAGCAGTAGCAGGGCCAACAGCGACGAAAATGCCGGCGCCCAGCATGGAACCCAGGCCAATCATGATCGCGTCACTCAAAGTGAGCGAACGCTTCAGAGAAGACGTCATGCTTCAGTTAGTACCAGACCAAGGCAAACGCCAGGTGGCCTGGAGTCTGGTGGGACGGGGCTATGCCAGCTATTTCTTAATGGAGCTGAGTTTCTGCCACTCTTTCCACGTGTACACCCAGTCCTTGATGTCGCCAGAGCTGGTGGTCAGGGAAACGCTAGAACCGGTGACTTCAACCGGATCGCCAAAGAGTGCAGAGTTGAAGTATTCGGTGGCGTTAGCCGTAGACAGGTTGACACATCCGTGGGACACGTTTGCCCGTCCTTGCGAACCAACCGACCAAGGGGCCGCGTGGATGAACTCACCGTTGTTGTGAATGCGAACAGCGTGGGTGACGGGGGTGGAGTAGCCCCAGCGCTCAGACGTCATGGTGTAGTTGACGGACTTGGACATCACGATGTGCATTCCGTTGTATGACGGGGAGCGGGCCGCCCCCAGCGATGCTGGGAAGTCCATGACTGTTTTGCCGGACCGTTTCACCGTGAGACGGTGTTTTTTAGCGTCGGCGACAGTGATTTGTTCGCGGCCGATTTCAAAGTCCAGCGTGATGTCTTTTGCGCCAAACGAGTTTTCGGAAAACGCTACGTCTTTCACGGGTGCGTCGACGTGAATCTTGGAGTGTTCTGGCCAGAATTCTTTTGGCCGGTAGTGGATGCGGGAGTGGCCGTCATCGTCTGGGAGCCATCCCCATGCGCCTTCGACCTTGCGTAGCTTGCCTTTTTTGTTGGTGACTTTCACGGTCAAGCGGCTTTCGATCCCCGGGCGGTATTCTTCAGGGATCTTGTGGGCGAAGTTGAAAATGATGGGAGCGCCCACGCCCACTGTCATGTCGTCGTCGAGCAGGGTGCGCATGCGTGCACTTTCGCCCTTAGGGTCGTCGGTGTCCACGGTTCCGGTGGATTCGTGAGTTTGGCCATCAGGCGAAACGGTTGTGGCCTTCCACGTGTAGGACGAGTCGCCCGCAAGAGTGAAGTTGGACTCCCATGATGTGCCTTTGGGATTGGTGTCTGCCGCGCCACCTTGTGCGCCGTTTTGTGCGCCGTCTTGTGGGTCGTCGGTGGAGTCTGGGTCGGCTGCCGGGGCGTCGGTGGGTTTGTCGGTCGCCGAGGTGTCCTCCGACTGACCTGTTTCCTCAACTGCCTCGTCTTCTGAGTTTTCGCTGTCTTGCGAGTTGGCGCCGATGTTACCTCCGGCTTCTGCGCTGTCGTCAGAGTCGGCGTCAGCGTTGTCGGTTGCGGAGTCGGAAGGCTCTGTGGTCGCCGAGGTGGTTTCAAAAGTGCCAGCGTCCGCTGGGATTTTTTTGTGGTCGTCATCCGTGAGTTCTACGGAGACGAATTCGCCTTTGTCGACGGTCAGCTGAAGTTTTTCGCCGGGGGTGGCTTCTGAAACTACGCTGACAACGGGCTCAGGGTCAGGTTCTTTTGCCTTGGGGGCGGGGTTGTTATCACCAGTGGTGTCTGTTGAGCATGCCGTAGCAGCGAGGAGAGTCAGGGCGATAGTCGACGAGGCGAGAAGACGACGAAACACAAGCTTGAACCTTCAGTAGAGCTGATGAAAATTCGACTACCCTTCGACATTGGAAGGGTTTGAGATATAAGCATACAAGAGAAAACAAAAGGACCCTTCGTGCACCCGCCAGAGCCTCCTTACCCTTGCTACCTTCCGGTCCTGGGGGATTCGCAGGATAAACGCCGCACGAAGGGCCACCGATAGTGTAGCCGAGACTCGCGCGATTAGTAAAAGTCGCACGAGTCCGTTAAGCTACTCTGCGGAGGATTCGCCTAGCGGCCTATGGCGCACGCCTGGAACGCGTGTTGGGTTAACGCCCTCAGGGGTTCAAATCCCCTATCCTCCGCGTATGAAGTCTCG
>CABTZC010000030.1 GCA_902489185.1 uncultured Brevibacterium sp.
CTGATCGACAGGACCACCACGCCGTTCGAAAACGTCATGCGGTCGCACAAGGACGCCAACTGATTAGGCAAGAACGAGTCGCGTGCCAGCTTGGATGCCAGGCCGGGGAATCCTTCCATGGACGTGTTGGCCGCCACCAGCAGAACGAGGGCGGTGATGAGGGTAATCGCCGTGGCGACCGCCGGCATGTGGTCGAACACTGCGTCGGCGCATTGCGCGAGAACCGGAACTTGGTGGAATTCCTCCCCCACTGGCTGGCTGCGCTCAAACAGCTGAGTCGACGGATCGCTCACGTATTTGACGCCCACCTGGGTAGCCAGCCACGTGAGCCCTATCAGCATTGTGGCACTTAAGAGCCCGGTAAACGCCAGGGTATTCCCGGCGTTGACACCTCGGGGTTTTGCGAACTTGGGAACAGCCGTTCCCACCGTTTCAATACCCGCTACGGCAACCAGACCAGAAGAAAACGCGCGAAGAATAATGATCGTGACAACGGCGCCGTGCCACTGCAGATCACCGTCGAGTGGCACTATCGACAAGTGAGCGGTGGCGGCCCGGATCTCATCACCGCGCGCAATCCGAATTGCCCCATAGCCCACCGTGACGAGAACGGCACCTACGAACAAATAGGTGGGGATCGCCAAAAGAAGCGGCATTGCGCGACCACCACGCAGGCCAAAAAGCGTCACCACTGCAATCCCAATCGTGGTGATGAGGGTCAGGTAGCCTTCAAGCACATGAAAAGCTGACGCTAAGTAGCTAGCGAGGACGGCCATCGAGACGGACAAGGTGAGGACATAGTCCACCAAAAGTGCCGCGGCGACTGCACGCCCAGGGCGGTAGCCCAGATTGCGGGTGGCCACATCGTAGTCGGCTCCTCCGCCGGGATAAGCTTTCAGGTTCAGCCGGTAGCTACCCACCAAAATGAGAATAAGGACACCAACAGCGATCCCAATCCACGGGGCCGTTGAAATAGCGACAAAACCTGAAAGAGATAGGGCCAAAAGAATGGCGTCGGGCGCGTACGCAACAGAAGACAACATATCTGATGCGAAAATTGGCATGGCGAAACGTTTTGGGAGAGCTTCGCGTCTAAAGTGATCACTGCGGAAAGGTCGCCCAACGATAATTCGCTTGAGTAGAGCAAAATTGTTTGCCACGGGCACCAATGGTACGTCAAAGGGAGTTTGGATCGTGCACTTCGTCATCATGGGATGTGGACGCGTAGGGGCCCAACTGGCCCGCGGACTCGATGCCAAAGGCCACACGGTAGCGGTCGTCGATAGAAACGCCGACGCGTTTGTGAAACTGGGAAAGAACTTCACGGGTACTACCGTGACCGGAATTGGTTTTGACCGCGACACACTCGTGCGGGCACGCACCTCGGACGCGTACGCCTTTGCCGCCGTGTCCTCCGGTGACAACTCCAACATTCTGGCTGCCCGTGTTGCCCGGGAGACTTTCGGAGTCAAACACGTAGCCGCCCGGATTTATGACCCTCGCCGCGCCCAGGTTTTTGAACGTTTGGGAGTCCCCACCGTGGCAACCGTGCGGTGGACTGCCGACCAGATGATGCGCCGCCTTATTCCGTCAGGGGCAGTTAACGAGTTCCGCGACCCTTCCGGGCGCATGGTGTTGTCAGAAGTTCATGTTCACCCCGACTGGGTTTCACACTCTGTTAGCGAGATAGAAGCACATAGTGGCGCCCGTGTCGCATATTTCACTCGGATGGGCGAAGGGATCGAGGTCACGCCAGACACCCTCCTCCAAGACGGTGACCTTGTGCACGTCATGTGTCGCTCTGAAGCCCTCGACGACGTCGTCCGATCACTCGACGGCCCAGTAACAGAAGAGGACAACTCATGAAGGTCGTAATTGCAGGTGCCGGCTCAGTGGGACGCTCGGTTGCACGTGAACTCATCGATAAGGGCCACACAATCGTCATGCTCGACAACGACAAGCAAGCGATTCGTCGTGATCTTGTCCCCGACGCCAGATGGGTTCACACGGATGCCTGCGAACTGGATGGCCTCGCTGACGCTCAGCTGGAAGACTGCGATGTGGTTGTCGCCGCTACGGGTGATGACAAAACAAATCTGGTGTTGAGCCTGCTTGCCAAAACGGAGTTTGGAGTGCCACGCACGGTAGGCCGGGTGAACCACCCGCGCAACGAATGGTTGTTTGACGCCAACTGGGGCGTCGATGTGGCCGTGTCAACCCCCCGACTCATGACGGCCCTTGTCGAGGAAGCCGTCGAGGTGGGTAACCTGGTGCAACTTCTGACATTGCAACACGCTGGAACCACGCTCATGGAGCTCACTCTCCACGAAGCCTCAGAAGTCTTGGGTAAGCGAGTCGGCGATATTGAACTTCCCCAAGACACCGTTCTTGTTGCGGTGGTCCGTTCTGGCCGAGCTTTTGCACCTCAAGACGACGACACCCTGGTCGACGGGGACGAACTTTTCTTTCTCGCAGACACCTCGGCTAAACCTCGCCTCCGCGAACTGTTCAGCTAGTTTCTGCGGCTACGTGAGTGAGCAACTCGTATTCAGGGTTAAGCGTGACAAGATCTCCGTCAACAGTTGTGAATCGTCCGCACAGAGTGACGGGGCGCCCCACAGTGAGACCCGGAACGTCCCGCCTGCCCATAAAAACCGCGTGAAGCTCAGTGTGTCCGTCTGACACAGCAATTTCGAGCCGAGGTGGTTCCAGCGGGGTCGACCGGGTAACGGATGACACCACGCCACGGGCGCACAGTTGCTCGCGTGCTCGCACGTGTGCGAAATTCGAGATTGTGTTCAGCGTGACCGCCTTAGCGCACTTCTGCGATTTCGGGACCGCGTTCAAACGGGTCGATATCGTCATCGGATGAGCCCTCTGGCTCTGCGTCCGACTGCAGATTAGGTGGGCTGAGTTCAAGCACCTGCCCGGGCGGCATGGGGCCGTCACCGCGAACCACAATGATTCCACGGAACACGTCCACAAGTTCTTGTCGAACTTCTTCGGGCAGTCCGTCGGTCTGAGCGATAATTCCCAGCAGGAACCAGCGCGGACCATCAACACCCACGTACTCATGGTTCTGGACCGTCACCTGATCGTCGTCAATCTTGTGTGGGATTACGGCCGACAGTCCGTAGCCCAAGTCAGAGAAGATCTCCTTCGCAGATCCGCCGGCTGCTGTGACGCTCGCTGAAACCTGCTTGCGCACCTGCGCCCACAGACCTTCAGTCTTGGGTGCGGCCATCGCCTGAACGCGCAGAGCCCCACCTTTGTGGATAAGCGACACGGCGAGGATTGAACCGCTTTCTTCTTGCGACTCAAGCTGCACCTGCATTCCGTCGATGACGGGAATCCGAAGAGTACCGAGGTCAATCCGGTTGGCCTCTCCGGCTTCCTCAGATTCGTCCCAAGGCCCGTTCTTTACGCGGTCGCGGGGTGCTTCTTTCTGTGGTTCATCATCGTTGTCATCAACGCCGTTTTCATCAGCATCGGTATCACGAGAGTCATCTTCGACGACGTTGTCGTCTTGGGGCTCATTGTCAAGGTTGTCAGCATCTTCTGCGCCGTCAACGATCTCTTCTGCCTTGTCTTTGCGACCAAAAAAACTCTTAAACAATCCCATGGTGATTACTTTCCCGTTGATCCGAACCCAGCGTCTCCACGCTGAGTGACATCAAGTGAGTCGACAATGTGGAAGTCTGCGCGCTCAACCTTTTGAATGATGAGTTGCGCGATCCTGTCGCCAGTCGAAATTTCCACTGGTTCATGAGGGTCCAGGTTAATGAGCGCTACCTTGATTTCCCCGCGATACCCCGCATCGATAGTGCCCGGAGCATTGACAACCGTGAGCCCGCGCTTGGTACTTAACCCCGATCGCGGGTGGACGAGTCCCACGTACCCCTGCGGAATTGCTAGCGCAATTCCCGTAGGAACAGTAACGCGTTCAAATGGTTGGACCGTCACGTCGGTGCGTGCACATAGATCTGCACCAGCGTCGCCGGGATGACCGTAGGTGGGGATCCGTGCGCTGTCGTGTACGCGCATGAGTCGAATAGGTAAGTTTTCCACGCCTTGACTCTATCGACCTACGAAACGTAAGAAAAGCCCGGCGACAGATGGGGCGTATGAGCCATGAAAGAATGTCCCCTATGGTCGCATCTTCTACGGTTTATTCAGAACGCGTCGCTCCATCTATCTGGTGGTGGGTTGTCGCGTTGGTTCTGTCTGCAATGACGTCGCTTATGGTGATCCCACTGTCGTGGATCGCGGGCGTCATCCTTCCGATCGTCGTCTTTATTGCCGTTGCTCTCACTTTGCGTTCGCTGATCCCGAATGTGACGGTCACACAGGATGTGTTGTTCGCCGGCCACGCTCACATTGAGCGTTCATTCATCACAGGTGCAACCCCATTGACAGGTGACGATGCTTTTAAAGCACGCGGTCAAGATCTAGACGCACGGGCATTTATGATGACACGCCCGTGGGCTTCAGACGCTGTGAAAATCGATATCGATGACCCGAACGACCCCACGCCTTACTGGATCGTGTCGACACACAAACCCACAGAACTCGCTCGGGTCCTCGGGCCACAGGCTCGCTAGTCGGCGCAGTCCGTGCAGACTGGGCTACCTTCTTCTGATTCGTCAGACATCTGCGAGCGGTGACGCACCAGGAAACACTCTGTACACGTAAATTCGTCGTTCTGCTTAGGCAACACGCGCACCGACAGTTCTTCGTTGGAGAGGTCTGCGCCAGGAAGCTCAAAGCCTTCGGCAGCTGCAGTCTCATCCTCATCAACCTGACTTGCCTGCTGCTGATTGCGTTGGGCCTTCAGCTCCTCGATCGAATCGCTCGAGAGATCCTCGTCCTGTTTACGTGGAACGTCGTAGTCGGTGGCCATGAACCCTAATCACACTCCTGTACAAGTGTCAGATGCACGCACGGTTTTTGCGCAATGTCTAATGCATTTTGCATTCTCAACCGGCATTTGGCAAGAATGCAGAAGCGACTGTGCATGTGATTTACCGCATAAGAGTAAACAGTAGATGAACTCGCGTCAATATGAGTCCCATACGCGGTAAAAACACACGCAGCAGCGACACGGACTCTGTTCGTCATGTACGTTGTCTACATAACCCAGTCTTTGGCCACGAACTGACTTAAAGGGGAAACGTATGAGCGAATTTACCGACGAAATCGACCGCAAAGCCGATCTCTTACGCGAAAAGATCCACGAGGCGCGCGAAAACGACAACGAATTCCTCGCCGAACAGCTTGTTGACGAGCTGCGCAACATCGAGCTGATCGCGCGTGAGCACGATCTCGACACTTCGGAAATGCAGCGGGTCATCGCCGCTGAAACAGGCCAGCTCCCCGTCGTCAACGAAGAACCCTAATCGCCAGCTTTACGGCATGACCGGTTTGTCGACTCGACCCTTACAACATTGACCTGATTGCGCCAAGGTGCACCCGTCTACCGGACCTTCGGGGGTGAGCGCCGGCTGATGCGGTTCTTCGCCTCGCACTTGCGCAGCTTTTTCTTCCAGCAAATCCACAAGCCCCATAACAAATGCCGGGTTGGTTCCCACGGTCGCAGCCCGCACAAATTCCAGTCCCACACGTTCAGCCGTTTCAGCGGCTTCAACATCGAGGTCGAACTTCACCTCCATGTGGTCGGATACGAAGCCGATAGGCGCAACGATCACACCAGTGATGCCTTGTGAGGCGAGCTTTTCCATTCGATCGTTCACATCCGGTTCGAGCCATGGAACGTGAGGAGGGCCCGACCGAGAGCAGAAAACCAGCTCGTGTGGGAGCGAATCGTCAAGCTGCTGATCGATCACGTTGATCAGTTGCAGGTGCTGGTCCGCGTAGCCCGCTGTTGCCACCTCGGACGCTTCCTGCATAGACGTGGGAATCGAGTGTGTGACATACAGAATGCGGTGCTTCTGCGGGTCAAGTTCTCCCACTTTCGCTTCGAAGTCCGCGAGCGCGTGCCGCATAATCTGCACCTGGGCGGTAACAAAACCTGGGTGATTGTAGTACTGACGTACCTTGTTAAAGGTCACGTCGATGCCTTCGCTCTTGAGTGTTTCTACCGTGGAGCCAAAATCTTCGCGGTACTGCCGGCACGATGAGTAGGAAGAGTATGCCGAGGTGGTAATTGCCAAGTACTTCGTGGCACCTGTGCGTTCGTGATGAGCACGGATGGTGTCCGTCAGAAACGGATCCCAGTTGCGGTTACCCCACAGGATGGGGGTGGTAATACCGCGTCGGTCGAGCTCGCCTTCGAGCTGTTGTAGAAGCGCGATGTTCTGTTCGTTAATGGGCGATACCCCGTCAAACATGAAGTAGTGTTCGCCCACTTCTTTGAGTCGCTCTTCTGGAATCCCCCGACCGGCTGTGACGTTCTTTAAAAACGGGAGAACGTCTTCGGGGCCTTCGGGGCCACCGAAAGACATGAGAACTACTGCGTCGAATGGCGACAGAGGCGAATCAGTCATACCACCACTTTAACCCTCTCGATATGACGGAGAGAATTTCGACTCGCCACGTCGAGATCACGGTGAGATGCCCTCAGACGTGACACGCTTAGAAAGACTAAAAGGATGGTGTGTTGTGACTAGATTGTCGTTTCAAAGCATTGAAGATGACTCACTCAAACTCGTGGATGAGCAGGGTAATGAGTATTTCTTGCCCGCCACCGAGGACGTTTTTGCTGCAATCCGTCGAGTTCGCACACACACGGTTACCGGTCACAACACCGGTCATGTGCGACCAAAGGTCATCCAAGCGATGATTCGGTCGGGCATGTCAGCCGAAGACGTTTCTCACGACACCGGCGCTCCGCTCACACAGATCAAGCAATATGAGGGCCCCGTGTTGGCTGAACGTCGCCACATCGCATACACGGCCGGGCAGAGTCCGGTGTATTCCGAATCAGGAACGCGTCCGCTGAGCGAGGTTGTCACCGAAAGACTCAACGCACGTGACATTGAAGAATCAGATCAAAACTGGGACGCCTGGCGAACAGACACCGGGGCGTGGCACGTAGAACTGCGTTACCCCGTGGGTGACACCACCTCGGTCGCGAGCTGGGAGTACCGCTCCGGTTCCGTCACTGCGCTCAACGATGAAGCACGCTGGCTGTCCGACACTGGCCCAACGGACTCCGGCCCGATTCCCGACTACGGATCAGTTTTTAATGTCGAAGCCGATCACACTCAGCGTGAAACCCGCGACACTCAAAGCGAAACTGGCCGTATTTTAGAGAGTTTGCGGCGCCGCAAGAACGAAACGCAGCCGATTGTGCGTTCAGTTCCAGACGCACCTGAGTCCCACCCTGACGGCGCCCATTCGGCACTGTCACGACCCCAGGACGCACACGACGACGCCGTGATGGCTGCTCCGGCACCTCACCAGGACGATGACCAGCCGTCACTCTTGGACGAACCTGGCGTGTCCGACTACGAAGAAGAACCGCACGAAGAACAACCAAAAAAGAAGGGTCGCTCTTCGGTTCCCAGCTGGGACGAAATCATGTTCGGAAAGAAGGACTAGCCTCTACTGCTGACCAAGGGCACGGCTAACCGACGGCTATAACGCGGTCGCTTGGCATGATGAGCGAATGGTCGTGCGTGACCACGACTACCGCTTTGTCGTGGAGGATCTCACGCAAATCGGCCATGAGAGAGGTCGCTAACTGTTCGTCCAAGTGGGCGGTAGGTTCGTCCAAGATAATGACCTGTGCCCCGGCCAGTAGCGTCCTGGCTACGGCCAAACGCTGACGCTGACCCCCTGACAGGTACGCGCCGGACGCCCCAATCCTGGACTCCACTTCTGCCAGTTCTTCTAAGCCCACGCGGGTGAGAACCTCATGAATTTCTTGGTCCGTCGGGGCGTTGTCCTTATCACGCGCGATCGCCAGGTTGTTTCTTACCGTCGAATCAAACACGTGTGACTCCTGCGGGCACCACGCAAAAACGGACGACAGTTGCGTCGCTGTCACGCCCAGAGCATCGCGACCGTTGAGCGTGTACGTGCCATGCACCGGGTCAATGAAGCGCAAGAGAACACTCACCAGCGTGGTCTTCCCCGACCCCGATCGCCCCGTCACGGTTGTCCACGAACCAGGGGTAATAGAAGCAGAAATGTCGCTAAAGACGTTGTCGTCCATTCCGGGCCAACGGGCGGCTACCTTGTCGAGTTCAGCTGCCTCGAACTCTGTAACAGGCTCTCCGCTATCACGGGCAATTTCCCCGCGTGCATCGAGCGCTGGAACCCGGGCCAGGCTGTGTTTCAGCGCCGGCCAGTTCTGCACAGCCGTCAGCGAGTCAATGTAACAGTCAATGAGTGCCAGAGGCAGAAGCACAGTCACCGCTAACAGCTCAGGAGAAACCGCTCCCCTGCCCACGGCCGTCGCCAACAACGGGAGCATAAGAACTGCGTTGAGTGTCGTCACCACCGTGACGATACCCTCACCAATTCCCGCAGCCCACAGGACTCGCAGTTCGGCGCGCGAAGCCTTCTTGTCAACTTCGCGAATACTGTCGACGACCTCGGCGGCGCGACCATTGACCAAAACGTCCTCACGCGCCCATAAGAACGCGCTGATACGCGCCAAAACCGTGGTGCGCGCACTCAAACGAGCAGAACTCGCCCGACCATCCACCACAAGTGTCACCGCAGGCGCGAGCACCACACACACCAGCGCGCACACCGCAGTAAGCACGGCCGCCAACGGGTGGATCAGGCTCATCACGACAGTCGCAGTCACCGCAACAATCATCGCGACAATCGGAGGTTGCACCACACGAGGTGCGCCGTCGCGCACATCGTCAACGTCGGCGACAAGCCGAGTGAGCGCCAACTCGCCCCGAACCAACGTGCGATCCGCAGTTCCTGCCTTCGCAAAGCCCAGCCACACACGTTGACGCAACTGCGTAAGCGAGGTCAGCATCGCATCGTGAAGCAACAGTTGCTTAACATATGTGAACACCGAACGTGACAGTCCAAAGAACCGCACACCCACGATCGCGACCAGCAAATACATGATGGGCGGTTGGAACGACGCGTGCACGATGAGCCACGCGGATACTCCGGAAAGAGCAGCCGCCGACGCCACCGCCGCCACCGCAAACAACGTGGACACGATGAACTTCGCGGAAAGCACGTTCATGGCGTTCATAAGCCTGCGAAGGGCCGTGCGGGTGCTGATCTGAGAACTTTTAGCCGAGGTGGGCGCTGCTTTGTGCGTGTGTGCCGGTTGAGAATCTGGGGTGGTTTTCTGGGCTTCCGTCGATGCAGTGGCCCCGTCTAAGCGCAGCTCGTTTCCTAGGCTGATGAGTTCCGGGTCGTGAGTCGCAGCGATCACGGGGATCGACTGAGAGATGTTGAGAAGCTCACTGCGGATCGTGCGCGCGGTCTGTGCATCTAAATGGGCGGTTGGTTCATCGACAATGAGCAGTTCCGCTCCTGCGTCAACCCGCATGAGAGCACGCGCAATAGCGAAACGGCGCAGCTCTCCCGGGCTTAGCGCCGACGGAGGTGTTAACGGATCCAGCTCAAGGCCCACACGATTGAGGTACGGCTCAAGCTCCGCACCATACAGCTGAGCCTCTTCTTCAAGAGTCGCACCACACGTGCGAGGTGCCTGACCGGCGTACGCAATCCTGTTGGGGACACCCACAACGTGCCCGCTCACGGTGCACGTGTCATTTGATCTGACCAACCCAGCCAGCACTCCCAGCAACGTTGACTTTCCAGTACCGGAGCCACCCGTTACCGCCGTAAGACCCGAAAAGTCAGCTGACACTGGGGACAGCGCAGGCCGAGGTCGACCCGCATAGGTGACTGACACCTCGGCGACGGCGAGGCCGCCAGGGCGACCCTCAACGGGTGCATCGACCGGACGCGAAATCACGTCGTTGACTCGCTCATATGCAGCCATACCGTTCTCAGTTGCGTGGAAAGCCGCACCCAACTGACGCAACGGTAGATAGCATTCGGGGGCAAGAATGAGTGCAAGCAGACCAGCTTCGAGGTCTAGGCCGCCGCTTACCAACCGAACACCAATAAACACGGCGACGACAGCAACCGAAAGAGTCGCGATCAGTTCAAGTGCCAGTGCCGAGAGGAACGCCACGCGCAATGTCTGCAACGTGGTGGTGCGATAGGACTCGCTCACGGATTTCAGCGCCGCCGTCTGGGCGTATACACGGCCCAGACCCACCAAAACAGGCAAACCACGGGCGAGTTCCACTAAATTGTTCGACAGCTGGTCCAACGACTGGGTCGCTTCGCTGACACGCTCAAGCGTGTACCTGCCGATCAGGATCATAAAGAGTGGCACCAACGGAAGCGTGACAACAATGACAACGGCCGAAACCCAGTCAGCGAAAAGGACACGCACGATGATGATCGCTGGCACACACATAGTGGTGAGCAGTGCCGGCAATACCCGGACAAAATAGTCGTCCAGTTCATCCAACGTCCGTGTCACGCTCACGGCCAGGGCTCCGTCGGAAATCCCGGTGTCACGGCCGGAACCTGAAGTCACCCGGGTCAGCACACGCGAACGCAGCTCGGTCTTAAAACCTACCGAGGCTCGCGCACCCATAGCCTTCGTCAGCCACACTGCCACCCCGCGCACAGCCGCACCCGCGCACCCCAAAACGAGTGCGAACATAAACGGGTCGCCGTGCATGAGCGCGACGATGCCTCGCGCACACGACTCGGCAATGAGGACGAGGCCCGCCGCTTTGAGAACAGCGACGAGCCCCAACCAAGCGAGCGCCCGGGCACCCTGAGGTGCACCGAGCGCTATCGCTACGGGAGATCTACTCACGCTTTGATTCGAGCAGCCACCGGAATCTGGTGAGCTTCCGGAATGTGGTCAACGTGCAGACGCTTAGCCCACAACGTGTACGAGAAGACCGTGTACGCCAGGACAATCGGTACGAAGATCACCGTCACCCACAACATGACGCCAAGAGTGTAGTTAGACGACGACGCGTTTGCGATGGTGAGCGAGAAATCCGGGTTGATGGTAGACGGAAGGACATTGGGGAAGATCGAAGCGAACACGCTCACGACTCCCGCGACCAGGAAGAGACCCTGGAAGATGAAACCGCCCTTTTCGGAACCAGCACGCAGACGTACCCAGCTGATCGCAGCAAATACAGCAGCGACCGCAATAACTGCCCAGCCCCACACAGGACCGTGCATCACCTGAACGATAACCACCCACGCGACGATTGGAAGCAAGAACAGCGGTCCCCACTTCGCGGCACATGCATGAGCACGGTGGCGAATATCGCCGTCGGTCTTGAGGCTCACAAAAAGTAGACCGTGCAAGATCGAGAAGCCAAGAACTCCCAGGCCACCGATCACGGCATACACAGTCACCCAGGCGAATGGGCCACCAGTGTTGTCACCGTTTTCGTTCAGCGGTAGACCGGTTGTGGTCAGAGCAAGCATGGCACCCACACAGAAAGCGGCTACTGCCGAGCCTCCTGCCATGGCCCATGTCCAGAAGTTACGCCACTGTTCTGAGTGGCCCTTTCCGCGGTACTCGATCGACACTGCCCTGAGGATGAGAGCTACGAGAGCCAACGTCAGAGGCAGGTACAGAGCCGAAAACAGGGACGCGTACCACATGGGGAATGCCGCGAACGTGGCACCACCAGCGGTGAGCAACCACACTTCGTTCCCGTCCCAGACAGGGCCAATCGTGTTGAGAAGAACGCGGCGTTCCTTTTCGTCCTTTGCCAGTGTCTTCATGAGGACACCTACGCCCAGGTCAAAGCCTTCGAGGAAGAGATACCCAAGCCACAGAACGGCGATGAGAATAAACCAGATGATCTGCAGAATTTCCATTGCCACTCCTTAGTAAGCGAACGACAGTACGTCGTCATTCTTCGCGTCGACGGTGGGCTTATTGTTGCGGGTGTCGAGTTCTGGCATGGCAGACGCAACGCCACCACGGGTGTACTTAATGAGGAGCTTAAGCTCAACCACCATGAGCGCACCGTACAGAAGCGTCAAAGTGATCAAGCTAAACAAGAGTTCAGCTGCCGACACTGACGGTGAAATCGCCGCAGCCGTGTAGAGGAACACTCCATCTACACCTGACGGGTCAGGGTTGGGGGCAACCACAAACGGCTGACGTCCCATTTCGGTAAACACCCACCCGGCAGTGTTTGCGATAAATGGAGCGAAGACCGACAAAACCGCCAGGGTGTTCAACCACTTAGCTTGAGGGACGGTTCCCTTGCGAGTCAGAACCAGTGCCAGGGCAGCGAACGCAGCTGAGAGGACACCGAATCCGATCATCATGCGGAAGCCCCAGTACGTCACGATCATAAGTGGCTGGTAGTCGACGGTGGCACCCGAATACTCGCCGTACATGTCACCCTCGGGCAGCGTGGTTCCGTATTTCTCTTGGTATTCCGGAATGAGGGTGTTCACGCCAGGTACGTCGGTTGTGAAGTCACCCTTTGCCAAGAAGGACAACAAGCCGGGAATCTCAATAATGGGTTTAACGGAGTCACACGAGTTGAGGTCTGGCTTGCCCCCGGTCCGAAC
>CABTZC010000031.1 GCA_902489185.1 uncultured Brevibacterium sp.
ACAAACCAGCCACCATGACACTGTTGACCTGACGGCAGCGCTTAAACAGAGGTTTGGGCGGATAGCTGGCCACAACGCGCAAGACAACGCGGGTGAGCACAAGCGAAGCGAAAAGCGCCACGATCGGCATGATGAAGATCGAAATGATGGTTTCGTCGAACATGATGGACGGGCGGTCATCCCACCCGACAACCAGCCACGCGCCAACCAAGCCACCCATCAGAACGTGCGTGGACGCGATCGGAACGGCCATGAAATACGTCGCCACGTTGACTAACAACGCGCCCGCGAGACCCCCACATAAAACCGCTAACAATTGATTGCTGGAGTGAGGGAAACTCGCGACCTCGGTGGCAACAACGGTGGCAATTCCCTGCCCCAAAAGCGCGCCAACAAAGTTAAAACCCGTAGCCAGGGCAAGCGCAACCCGTGGACTTAAGCCATGCGTAGCCACAATGTTGCCAACCGTGATCCCGGCGTCGTGAAAACCATTAAAAAACGCGAACGACAGCCCTAATAGCATGACGCACAGAGTCGCTACATCCACGGGGCCTCACTTGTAGACGAGAAGGACAGGTGCCGTGTACCCATGTGACTCGTCAAGACTCATCCAATGCGATTTCTGCAATCACAGCAGCAACCGACTTATACCCGTCGGACGCCCGAATAAAAGCAGCCCCCAACGACGTGGCTGCAGCCAAAAAAGTCAAACCAACACGTGCACCCGGCACCACGTCCGTTACCTGTTGCTGCAACGTAACCGCGCGCAGATGAAGCGTTTCAATGGTGTCAACGTACTCCCACTGATCAGGTTTGGCGTGCAACCGCTGAGTCATGCGTAACGTGTTGTCAGCCTGATTAGATAACAGGGCAAGCATTTCAAGCACGCCTACGGGTAACTCGTCGAATGCAGAAGAAGTCATAGCGAATCCAACTGCGTCCTGCCGGTGTACAACAGCGCGCAAAGCCTCAGACAGACGGTAGATGAGCCGCCGGTCAAAACGCGTCAAATAGTTCTCACGAAGCTGGCGCTTCACTGCGCCGGCGTGATCGTCTGCCGTCTGAGTGAGCTCGTGCATACGGCTCAAGGCTTCGCGTCGCGTACCTGCGGGAATACCGGAAAGCTCAGCTAACACCAGGTTCCCGTCGCGTACAGTGACCGCTATCTTGTGTAGCAGTGCGTAAATCGCATCATCATTTGATAAACGACGAAGACTCATAACGACCTCTGGTTCAAACCGATATGGTGGGTGCCGATCCGAGAGCGCCTCTCGGCGAAAGGCCGCTCGTAGCGGCAAAAGTTGGAGCCCGGGGCTTCAGCGGACCGGCACCCGCGACCATTGTAACGAACCCGAGGTGGGACAGGGTTCGCCGCCTTCGCGCTATGCCAGGTTGCCCTCACGATACAGCCGTGCAGAGGCCCGCAGGTCCTCACCCATCCTGTGAAACTCGGCAAGTCCCGGGCTGTCTTCAGTGGCACGACCTCGGGCGGCGACAAACACAAAAGCGGCGGCCCGGTCGCATGCGTAGGCAAAGTCACCGTGGAATGCACCAGAAAGGATCTCTTTGGCCATCGCAGCAACCTCACGCGGACCCGGCGGGTCAGCGACACCGGCGACGACCTCGGCGGGGGACATTGACCGGCCAGCAGAAAACCAGCCAGACGCCTCATCTGCCCGTCGCGTGATCCAACTGTGTAGCGCGTACAGGCGATACAACGCACCGGGAAGGGACACGGCAGGGGCGCTGCTCCAGAGTTCAGCGAGCGTTTCGAGCCCGAACTCCTGCTCTAAAGCAACGAAGCGGTCGGTGGCGGCCTGATCGCGGGGGACGGATGGGTCGTGGATGAGGAGGTGCGCGAGGTTGTGCGCGGCTTCGGCTTTCTGGGCAGGGCCCGGGGCCTCAGAGTACCCGTCAAGGTTCGGGCGCATGACTGGCTTGTGAAAATCTCCCACGCGCCCAGTGTAGGACGTGGTGGGTTGGCCTTGGACAGGTGCGGAATAAATATGAGTGACCGAGTGTTTTGTCATGGTTGCCTCAATTGGTGACCTGGATGTTCAGGACACATTCACCAACGATCCGTAAGCTTCTTAACGAAAACGCATTCGCGGGAAGGAATGGAATGGCAAACTCGCGCGTCACTCACGGTGCAGGCAAGCTCGCCGACAAACTCATTCAAAAGGACGGAACGGTCAATCCCATGGCCGCGAAGGCCATCAGCAAACTGCTGAGCGTTCAGCGTCCTATAGTTTTGGCCTATGTTCGTAGCGTCCGTCGCCGTCACCCACATGCGACACCCGCTCAAATGGCCGACATTTTGGCTGACCACTACAAGAACTTGGTGACGGGCGGGGGCGCCGCAACAGGTGCAACCGCCGTTATTCCGGGGCTGGGAACAGGTGCGGCGCTAGGTGTCGCAGCAATTGAGACGGGTGCGTTTTTGGAAGGCTCCGCGCTGTACGCCCAGTCAATCGCGGAACTCCACAATTTACCGGTCGAGGATCCCGCCCGCGCGAATGCGCTGATCATGGGGCTCATGCTGGGGAACGACGGAAAAGACATGGTTAAGAGAATTGCCGCACAGGCGCAGGGTGAAGACGTGCCGCGCCGAGACGCAGCATGGGGTGCGATGGTTGCCAAGCAGATCCCCACGCAGATGGTCGACATGCTCACCAAACAGATGCGTAAGGCCATGTTTAAGCGGTATGCGCGGAGGTCTGCTGGGTCGCTGATTGGGCGGATTCTGCCGTTTGGAATTGGTGCCGTGGTGGGAGCTGCGGTCAACCGGAAGATGGCGAAGATCGTTATTGAAAACGCCCAGCACGCGTTTGGGCCTGCGCCCGCAGTTTTTGAACCTGAATTGGAGCCAAAAGTGAGCACTCAAAAACGCGACACGGACATCATGGGTGGTTTGAAGCAACTGCTGAAAGCCACCAAAAAGAAGCGCCGCGGGCGTAGTGACGACGTTATTGAGGGCGAGGTAGTCGAACGGTCTGCGTCTTCGTCTGGTTCGTCCTCGTCTGACGATGAGCCGCAGGTGCGCGATGACACTCCGCGTACGTACCGCCCGGATGTTCGGTTGTAACCACCGTGGTTGATAAGCCGTTGGTGCGCGCCCGCCTTGTGGCGCAGGGGATGTGCCCTGTGCCGGGCGGGCGCTTGTCATGTGAGCGTCCCGAGGCGGTGGCAGCTGGGCTCGGGGCCCTCCAGGGGCAGGATTTGCCTGGGGCTTTGTCGTCATTGGCGTTGCGCGTGATGCACGCCGAATCTGGTGTTGCTGGGAGTGTGGCGCTTGAGCGGACGCGGGAAGCGTTTGCTCATGGCCGGTTGGTGCGCGGGTACCCCATGCGGGGGACGGTTTTCGTTACCGCTGCTGAGGACTTGTGGTGGATGACTGACTTGTGTGCAGGTCCAGCGGTGAAGCAGGCGCGGAAGAACAGTCCGCGGTTGGGGATTGAGGACGAACACTTTTCTGTGGCTCGAGACGTTCTTGAACGTGAGTGTGTGGGGTCGGAAGGTGCGACGCGCGCGCAAGTTTTTGAGGCATGGGCGGCTGCAGGCGTGCCTACGGAAGGCGGGTGTTCGTATCACCTGCTCAAGCATTTTTTGTCAACGATGGTCGTTACGTACGGACCGTTGACTGAGGACGGTCCGGTGGAGAACCGCGTGGTTTTATCGCGCGAGTGGTTGCCGGATGGCAGCCGCTTGTCTGTTGCGTTCAATGACGATCGGAAGGCTGCGACTGCTGAGCTATTGCGCCGTTATGTGGTGTCGCGTGGGCCGGTGACGTTGCGCGATTTTCACTGGTGGACCAAGCTTCCGCTGACGCTGATTCGCGCGGCTGCGCGGGATATTGAGTCTTCTGTGGAGGAGTGGGGGACTGACGCGTCAGGGGAGATGCTTGTGTGTGCCCCGGGCCTTCCCGAGGTGGTTGCCCAGGCGGGGCGTGTGACGGACCGGCCGCAGTTGCTGCCACCGTTTGACGAGATGATCTTGGGGTATCCCGATCGCACGTACATCGTTCCCGCTGAACACCACGCAACACTGGTGCCTGGGAATAACGGTGTTTTCCGGGCTGCAGTTGTAGCCGGTAGCCAGGTGGTCGGTTATTGGCGACGCAAGGGGCAGAAGGGCAAACGGTCTGTGGTGCTTGAGCCGTTTGAGGTGATGTCTGAAGCACGTGCGAACAAGGTGCGTCAAGTGTTTGAGCGGTACCCGCACGCGAACGCGTAATCAACCGAAAGGTTGACACCATGTTCAACCGATTGGGTGCTGTATGCGCGCGCTGTTTCTGGCTGAATGGAGATAACGGAAATAATCTCTAGTGAGTGGGGGAAGAAAATGAAGAAGTTGTACTACGCGGCTCTGACGTACTTGATTCTTGGATTGGCCTCCGGTGTGTTCTATCGCGAATACACCAAGATCGTTGAGTTCGACACTGGGCAGTACACCCAGTTGAGCACTTTGCACACTCACCTGTTGATGCTTGGTTTCTTTGCGATGCTGATTGTTCTGCTGTTGGACAAAGCGTTTGACATTTCTTCTACGACGTCATTTTCTGCCTTCTTCTGGACGTACAACGCGGGAATGGCAGTGACGATCACCATGATGGTGGTGCACGGCATCATGGCTGTGGGTGGCTCAAGTAGTAACGGCATGACGGCTGGAATCGCGGGGCTGGGCCACATCTTGCTGACGTTTGGTCTGGTGAGCTTGATGATGTCGCTGGGTGGTCGTGTGAAGGAAGTTGCGGCGCGTAAGTAAGTTGGTTCTTGCTCGCACGCAGATCGCGTCGTTGTTCACCCGGTGGTGCTCGTTGAGTGCCACCGGGTGAGTGTTTGGTGGGGGTTTGGCCAAAGTTTTGGCAAGGAGAGACAAAACCCGTACACTATAGGAGCGTTTAAAACGCGTGGGCCTCTAGCTCAGTTGGTAGAGCAACGGACTTTTAATCCGTGGGTCGTGGGTTCGATCCCCACGGGGCCCACTTTGTGATCAGTCGGGACATAGTTGACATTGTCAGTCGCGACATGGTTGACACTTTATGCCGCAGGGTTAGAACGTTGTTCTAGCTTTGTGGCGTTTGTGTTTGGGTGGGGTGGGTGTTCTTGATCAGGTTGGGTTGGTAACGACGGCCTGTGTCGATGTTGTGTTCGGCGATGATTTCTCCGGTTTCTGTGTTGGTTGTTAGTGCGTGGTTGCCGGTGATGACGGTGAGTGTGCGTGTGCCTGTGTGGGCGCGGCCGATGCCGAGGTATTTCATTTGTCCGGCGAATCGAAGTGTGATGCGGCCTGCTTTGTCGACTTTGTCGTTGCGTACTCGGTTGTCTTCGGTGACGAGGGGCTGGGGTGATGCTTTGGGTAGGGCTTTGTAGGCTTGTTGTGGGGTGCGGCGTCCTAGTGCTCGGTGGGGGCGTTCGGTGTTGTACCAGTGGCGGAATGTGTCGAGTTGTTGTTGCAGTTCAGGGATGGTTTCTGCGGGGGTTTGTGCGCGGATCCATTTTTTGAGGGTTTGGTGGAAGCGTTCTATTTTTCCTTGGGTTTGTGGGTGAGCGGCTCGACCATTTTTCTGTTTGATGCTGTGGTGTTCAAGGAATTTTTCGAAGGCGGTTTTTCCTCCTTTGGCGCCGGCTAGCCGCGCGGTGAATATGAGGCCGTTGTCGGTGAGGGTGGATTGGGGTAGGCCGTAGGTGTCGGTGATGGTGTGCATGGCGGTGGCGACGGTGGGTCCGTACACCCTGGGGTGGGCGACGAGGTAGAGCAGGTAGCGGGAGTGGTCGTCGATGAAGTCGAGGACGTCGATGGCTTTGCCGTTGCGGAGTCGGGTGTGGGTGACATCGGCTTGCCAGCATTCGTTTGGCAAGGTCGCTTCGAAGCGTCGTAGGGATGCTTTAGGTCGTTTGGCTGGTTGTGGGGTGACCATCCCGTGTTGAGTCAGGATGCGGCGGATGGTGGATTCGGCGGGGGCGTGGAGCCCGCGTTGGGTGAGGACCCAGGCGATTGTTTCTGGGCCGTTGTCTGCGCCTTTGGCGGTGAGTTCTCGGCGGATTGCGATGATGTTTTTGATGGTCGTGTCGGTGGTTTTGTTGGGTGTGGATCGTGGTGCGGTGGATTGTGGTAGTACCGCTTCGGGTCCGCCGGTGTGGTAGCGCTTGAGGAGGGTGTAGATCCATTGTCGGGAGCGTTTGAAGTGGCGGGCTGCTTGGCTGACGCTCATGTGTTGTTCGGTCACGGCTTTGACGATGGCGAGGTTGGGGTTGTTGTAGCTCATGGCTTATTGTCGCTGGCTGGATGTGTCAACGATGTCGCGACTGATGTGTCAACTATCACCACTGGTGCGGGAGTGGGGTGGAAGTGTCAACGATGTCCTGACTGATGTGTCAACTGTCTTGGACAAAACCGCTGGGTGTTGGTGTCAACTATGTCCTGACGCAGGACACCACGGGGCCCACTTTTTTCATGCCGTAAAACACTTCGTTGTCTAGGTGTGCCATAGCGGTATTCTGGATCACGACTATGCTTGACAACCCTAAAACGAACCACGCGGACCAGCGCCGTGCGGCCCCGCACCACGGCGACCGCTACGAGAAGTGGTGCGCCATATCGGAGTGGCCCATGGCCGCGTGCTCGGTTCTCTTTCTTGCCGCGTATGCGTACGTGGTGATCGCGAATCTGCGCGAAAGTGACACTTCGTGGCCGTTCGCAGTCATGTTCGTAGTGTGGGCGGTGTACGTTGTGGATTACGTCGTGAGTCTCGCGCTTGTAAAACATCGAGCTTCGTGGTTCTTCAGGCACCTACATCTGCTACTCATCGCGGTGTTCCCGTTTCTACGCCCGCTCTACTTGCTGCGCCTCATCCCGTTTCTTAAGTTTTTCCACCGGAAGGTTGGCGTACGCCTCCGCAGTCAGGCAACCGTCTATATTTTTGCAGGGTTTGTCTTCCTCATTTTTGTGGGTGCGCTAGCAATCCTTGATGCTGAACAGAACCAGCCTGGCGCAAACATCACCGATTTCTCTGAGGCATTGTGGTGGTCCATTGTCACGATCACAACAGTGGGTTACGGCGATTTTTACCCCGTGACGGGGCTGGGACGTTTCATTGCCGCGTTGCTCATGATCGCCGGTATCGCACTGATCGGTTCAGTAACCGCCACTCTTGCTTCGTGGATTGTGGACAGCATCTCAGAAGGCGAAGAAAATCAATCGCAACATCCCACTGCCCACACGTATGATTGCAAATCGGGCGCCCAAACTAATCCTGAGACGTCACCGTGACGTGAAGTTCGGGGATACGGCGAGGCTGGTCCTTTTCCGGAAATGACAACACAATCTGATCAATAAGCGGTTGCAGAAACAGCTTCCCCAGTTGCCGCACCATCACGTTGACTACCTGTTCTACCCGGCTGCGGTCCTGGGAGGCCTTCCCATGGTCGCGTAAGGCGTCAATGCTTTCACCTGATAGGTGCGCAAGACGCGTGATCAACGTGTGGCTGCCGCCTTCTTCAAGCAGGTCACGTCGTAAATACGCAACGATGAGCGGATTCTCGAGCATCATTTCTGCAACCGACGCATCGCGGTTTGTCGCACTCGCCACTGAGTCGCCCGCCTGAGTGTCCGCCCGAGCAATCGCGTTCGCAAACTGCTCCACTATCCAACTTTCAACAGCCTCTTTGAGCCCCTCTTTGGACCCGAAGTGGTGAGAAATCAGACCAATGGTGACTCCCGCCTCGGCGGCAATGGCACGCATGGGCGTGCCCGCAAAGCCCGAGGTGGCGAACTGGTGAAGGCCAGCGTTGCGAATCCGCGCCCGGCTTGTGAGATCACTGTTGTGGCCGTGTGATTCTTCCTCTGTTTCCATTTCGCTGTCCTCCTATGCAATTTGTTCACTATACCTATTGAATAGTTGTTCAGTCAGTTATACATTGAATCAAAGTTCTCTACATTGTTTGAGGAGCTCGGATGAATCAGCAGCCACTTTCCGGTGTCACCGTCATCACGCTGGCCGTGAACCTGCCCGGCCCACTCGCAGCAGCACGACTAGCCAACCTGGGTGCTCGCGTTATCAAAGTCGAACCACCCATCGGTGACCCTTTAAGCGTGTACGTCGCGGATTACTACCGGGAGCTCGCAGCCGGGCAAGAAGTGATGACCATCGATTTGAAATCGCCTGAAGGTGTGCAGCAGTTCGACCAGCTCGCCAAAGAGTCGGACATTCTGCTCACCTCGATGCGCCCACGAGCAGCTAAGGCGCTCGGAATCCCAGAGATGGTCGACAAGTACGGCCTGGTCCATGTTGAAATCGTAGGATTTGCCGGCGACCGTGCCGACATCCCCGGACACGACCTGACCTACCAAGCAGCCCACAAGACCCTCATTCCCGGCACCATGCCCACCGTGCCAGTCGCCGATGTTTTGGGTGGAGAACACGCAGCCCTCCAGGCCATTGCTGGTTTGCGAGAAAAAGAAAATCGAGGCGCTGATGCGACTGGCGGAATTGTGAAACGCGTGGTTCTGGACGAAGCCGCTCAGTGGGCAGCCGGGCCAGCCCGTCACGGTCTGACCGGGCCTGGGACGCGACTGGGAGGTGCCGCGCCGGAATACCGCACGTACGCCACCCAGGATGGGCACATCGCCGTTGCGTGCTTGGAACCCCACTTCGCCAAATCGCTGGCAGAACAGTTGGGTTCGGAACATGAAGAACTCGAAGCTGTGTTTGCCTCCCAGCCAACCTCCCACTGGGTCGAATTCGCACACACCCACGACCTGCCCATCGAACCAATCGCTGTGTAAAGAAACCAACCCGACAAAGGAGTCGACATGGCAACAATCCCACTGGTGCTTCGCCGGACAGCAAACACGTACCCAGACCAACCGGCTATTACGTTTGAATCAACCACGCTGACATACAAAGAACTTGACGAACGCGTGGATCAGTTCGCAGCTGAGCTCATTGAGCGAGGTGTGAACAAGGGGGACCGTTTGGTCGTTGTGGCGGGCAACTCTGACGTCTTCGCGTACGCGGTTCTGGGTGGATTGCGGGCCGGCGCTATTGTCGCCCCGGTCAACCCCAAGTCCGCGGGTGCAGAGATCGAGCACTTTGTCACCGACGCGGACGTGCACTCCATTATCTTCGACGCGCTCTGCGCGCCTGCGGTTAAAGCCTGGGCCGAGGCGTACCCGGAAACCGCCGCTAAGGTCAACGCGCTGTCGCTGGGGGCAACTGAGTTCGGTGACGACCTCCTCGGGGCGGCGTTACAGCGCCCTGCCACGCCGGTGGAGCTTGGGCTGGAAGAGGACGATGACTGCCTCATTATTTACACCTCGGGAACTACCGGAAAACCCAAAGGCGCGCTCTTTGATCACCACCGGGTGCTGTGGGTGGGCGTAAACACCATTGGTGGTGTGGGACTCCGCATCCGCGACCGTTACCTGATTGTGGCCCCGCTGTACCACTCCGCGGCGCTGAACCTGCTCTTCTTCCCAGCGCTGATGATGGGCGCTCACCAGGTCATTCACTCTGGGTTTGACCCCGAGGCGGTGCTTAACGAGATCGACAAGACGAAGATTAACGTGTTCTTCGGGGTGCCCACGATGTTTGCGTTCATGCTGCGGTCGCCCAACCTGGCGAAACTCGATTTGTCGAGCTTGCGGGTGGCGTTCTATGGCGCGGCACCCATGCCAGGAAGTGTGGCGGAGCGCCTGTTTGAGGTGATGCCGCAGACCGAGATCATCCAGCTGTGTGGCCAGACCGAAGGTGGTCCCGGTGGCATCATCCTGCTACATGAGGAAGTGAAGGCCAAGCCGTCAGCGTCTGGCCGGTATGCGACTTTGAACACGGAAGTCCGCGTGGTTGATGCGGAAGGCAACGACGTTCGCCCTGGTGAGGTGGGCGAAATGATCATGCGTGGCGAGTCCATGATGAAGGAATACTGGCGCAGGCCAGATGCGACCGCGCAAACGGTCATCGATGGCTGGGTGCACACCGGCGACTTGGCTCATGTTGATGAGGAAGGGTACATCACGCTGGTTGACCGTCTGAAAGACATGATTATCACCGGTGGCCACAATGTGTATTCCGCCGAGGTGGAAAATGCGTTGGCAGCGTACCCGGAGATTACCGACATTGCGGTGGTGTCCCGTCCGCACCCGGACTACGGCGAAACGGTCGTGGCAGTTGTGACCCCGGCCGAAGGCGGGAACCCGACGCTTGAAGGGTTGCGTGCGTTTGCCGAACCGCTGCTGACGCACTACAAGATTCCGCGGGAACTCATTATTGAAGACATTCCGCGTAACCCGTCAGGGAAGATCCAGAAGCACAAGCTGAGGGAGAAGATTGCCCGTGACTAATAGCGCCAGCGGGATCTCGGAAGCGGTCATCGTTGACGTGGGTCGTCAGTGCGGTGAGCTGGCCGCCCAGTTCGCAGTACAAGCAAGGCTGAAACACTGCAAACTCTGAACCACAAGGAGAAACACATGTCCGAACAGCGGGAACCACTGGTACACACGGAAGACCGTGGGCCAGTACGAATCATCACACTCGACCGGCCAAAAGCGCTCAATGCGCTTTCCGGTGACTTAATCGACGACCTGGCCCACGCTTTGGCTGAGGCGGAAAATGCTGACGCAGTGCGCGCAATCGTGCTGACCGGTAGTGACAAAGCGTTTTGTGCCGGAGCTGACATTAGTGAGATTGCCCGGATGCGGGACAGTAAGCCGCTCGACCCACTGATGATTGATCGCCTGTTCGGGGCTCTTGACGCTGTTCTCAAGCCTACAATCGCGGCCGTTCGGGGGCTCGCTTTTGGGGGCGGGTGCGAGCTGACGCTTGCGTGTGACATCGCGATTGCTGGTGAGTCAGCGCAGTTCGGCGTCCCGGAGGTCAAACTGGGTGTTCTGCCTGGTGGCGGGGGAACCCAGCGTCTTGTGAGCGCATTGGGCAAGGCGAAGGCAATGCGGATGCTGCTCACGGGTGAGCCGGTGGATGCAGCGTGGGCTGAGTCTGCCGGTCTGGTTGCCGAGGTGGTTCCAGATGATCAGGTTATGGAAGCTGCCGTGAAGATTGGAAATGCAATCGCAGCTAACGCGCCGTTGGCTGTTCGCCTAACAAAAGATTCAGCGCTCGCATCGCTTGAGACCCCGCTGAGCGCGGGGCTTGAGCATGAGCGTCGCAACTTCCTTTTGCTTTTGGGAACGGAAGATGCGCAAGAAGGAACTTCGGCATTCATTGAACGCCGTCGCCCAGAATTCAAAGGAGTATAGAAATGATTCTTGATGGATACCGTGGCACGTGGGAAAACGAAGAAACCGATGACCTGCGTAGCCTGACACGTAACTTCTTGGAGAAGGAAGCAAAGCCCAACTTGGCGCGTTGGGCCGAAGAGCACAAGATCGATCGCGAGTTCTGGAACAAAGCCGGTGAGCTGGGACTTCTGTGCGTGTCCATCCCGGAAGAATACGGCGGCGGTGGCGGAACGTTTGCTCACGAAGCTGTTGTGCTGCAGGAGCAGGGGTACATTGGCGACGCGGCGTGGGGGTACGCCGTTCACTCCACGATTGTGGCGCACTACATCAACGCGATTGGGACGGAAGAGCAGAAGAAGCGCTGGCTGCCGGGCTTGGCCTCTGGTGAGCTCGTTGGTGCTATCGCCATGACCGAGCCGGGTACCGGTTCTGACCTCCAAGCGGTTAAGACAAAAGCGGTTTTGGACGGCGACGAGTACGTCATCAACGGCGCTAAAACCTTCATTTCGAATGGTACGCACGCGGATATCGTCATTATTGTGGCGCGCACCAACGACCAGCCGGGTGGTAAGGGGCTGTCGCTCATTGTCGCCGAGGTGAATGACCTTCCCGGGTTCTCTCGCGGACGCGTTCTGGACAAGGTGGGGCAGCGTGGTCAGGATACGCGCGAGCTGTTCTTTGAGGACATGCGGGTTCCGGCTGAGAATTTGTTGGGTGGAGTTGAAGGTAAGGGGTTCATCCACCTGATGCAGCAGTTGCCGCAGGAGAGGTTGGCGCTGGCCGTCACCGGTGTGACCACGGCTGAGTACGCGGTGCGTTTGACGATTGACTACGCGAAAGAACGTGAAGCGTTTGGGCGCCCGATTCTGGGATTCCAGAACACCAAGTTTGTTCTGGCCGAATGTGCCACTGACACGTTCGCTGCACGCACATTCGTGGATCACCTGGTGTCCCAGCACATCGATGGGAAGCTGACCACTGAGCAGGCGTCTGCGGGTAAGTATTGGGCGACCGATATTCAGAACACTGTGATCGATAGGTGTGTTCAGGTCTTTGGTGGTTACGGATACATGCTCGAGTACCCCATTGCGCGGATGTACGCCGATGCGCGCGTCCAGAAGATCTACGGCGGTACCAACGAAATCATGAAGGACCTCATTTCGCGTGGGCTGTGAGGCGTAGGGAACATGTCAGCTGGCCAGCAGATTTCAGCAGCCAAGAAGTTTACGAAAGGAAAACACCATGCAGTTTGCTAACAAAACTTTCATTGTGAC
>CABTZC010000032.1 GCA_902489185.1 uncultured Brevibacterium sp.
GAGGCTTTTCCGGTGGAGGATACTCGCCAGGTGGTTTCTCCGGTGGAGGATTTGGCCCGCAGAAGGGTGGCGACTTCAAAGCTTCGACGCGGTTGTCGTTCAAAGAAGCAGCTGAAGGTGCCACGGTGAAACTGACGATGCCAGGCGGCAAACCGCTGACGGTGCGCACCCCGGTGGGGGTAAGCGACGGGCAGAAGGTTCGTTTGGCAGGAAAAGGTAAACCGGGAAGCAACGGGGGCCCAAACGGAGACGTGATCCTCACGGTTCACGTTGACAAGCACCCCGTGTTCACGCGCGATGGCAACAACCTGCGCATGAACTTGCCGGTGACGTTTGCGGAAGCTGCCCTGGGCGCTACAGTCGACGTGCCCACCCTGGGTGGCGGTTCCGTACGCATGCGCGTGCCTGCCGGCACACCGTCCGGACGGGTTCTGCGCGTCCGTGGCAAGGGGATCAACGGTAAGCAAACCGGTGATTTGCTGGTCACCATTGAGATTGCGGTGCCACGCAACCTGAACGCTGACGCGAAAGCGGCCGTAGAAGCCTTTGCAAAAGCTACGGAAGGCGAAGACCCGCGTGAGGGACTTGCCGCCAAAGCGAGCCGAGGATGATGCGCCGTGATTAGTTCAAGCGCAGCAGTGTATGTCATATCGGTGGCAGCGGACCTCGCTGGGATGCACCCGCAGACGTTGCGCCAATATGACCGGCTTGGCCTGGTGATTCCTGAACGGACTGCTGGCCGAGGTCGTCGCTACTCCGCTGACGACGTCGCCAAGTTGCGACTCATCCAGAGTCTGAGCCAGGAAGAGGGCATTAACCTGGCCGGTATCAAACGGATCCTCGAGCTGAAAGAGGAAGTCGACGAAGCCCGTCGCCAGCTCCGGGCCATGGAAGAGAAAATGGAGGCCGCGCGTCAACGCGTAGCCGCTGTTGACCGGGTTTTCGCAGCCGGGTCAGCGGGAGACGTGGTGTCGATTCTTAAGGGGGAACGACCTCGGACGCGGATTGCGGGAGCCCTGCTCCCGCCTGCACGTTCAGGCCGTCCCACCCTGGTACACAGGCGGTAGGAAAGCCTTAGAACCTTATAGCCACTGAGGGGGCGCAGGGAGGTCTCGAGGAGTCGAGTCACCTGCGCCTCCTTTTGTGTTGTCGTCCCGCCCAGAAACTGGCCAGCCGCGGCCCAGCAGATGCTGGAGCACCTCAGCTTTGTGGCCAGTAACCTGGACTTGGTCAGCAGAGTCGCTGGTGCAAATGTGCAGGTCTTCGCCGGTGTCGGTGAAGTGAAGCAGATAGTTCACGAGCTCGCCCCGCTGCTCCCAGATCGAGGTGACGTCGGTCAGGAGCCGGTCTGTCACCTCGGCGGGGAAGTCCAGCGCAGTCATCCCGATGTTGAGGTCAAGCGCGTGGATGAAGCACTCACGGGCCCGAAGCCACGGGATGTCAGAGGCGGGGATGGTGGCGCCGCGTCCGCTGATGACTTGGGTTTCCCAGCGGTCAGCGGGAATGGTGCCGAGGTCGTGGGTAAGTTCGTCTGCGACCTCGTGCGACATGGTGATGACGTCACCGTTTTCGAGGTGAGAGACGTCATCTTCGATGGCTTGATCGCGGGCGCCGCGGGACGGGTACATGGGGGTCTTTTCGCCGGTGCGTGCCCAGTGCAGCAGACGCATGAACCCTTCCGCGTTGTGCATCATGTGTACGGCCACGTGCTTGCGTGACCAGTCTGGTAGGAGCGACGGTTCGTCCAAGTTGGCCCTGGACAGCTGGTCCAGGGTTTGGAGGTAGAACGCTTCTGCCAGCGTGCGGAAGTCAAGGTCTTTTTGTAAAGGCATAGTTTCCAGCTTCGTTGGGTGTGTGACGGTTGGCCGAGGTGAGCGCCGTTAGCGTTAGACCAGGCCGATCCACTTCCAGTAGGTGGCCGAAAGTAGCAGGACCAACAGGTACCCGACGACGGTGATGGGGATACCGGCCTTGAGGAACTGCTTAGCGGTGAACGCACCGGTTCCGTACGCCAGCATGTTTTGTGGTGCGGAGATGGGGAGCAGGAAGCCAAAGCAGATGAGGAACTGCTGGATGATGACGAACCCGATTCCTCCGTTTGCCGCACCGGGTACGGATTGTGCCAGGGCGATGAACACCGGGATGAGGGCGGAGCTGAGCGATGTCGCTGAAGCGAAGCCCAAGTGGATCAGAATGGTGAACAGGCCGACGATTGCGATCATGGCGAGCATTGGCATGTTGGTGATACCGATTGCTCCGAAGGTTTTTTCCGAAAGCCACTCGGCTGCGCCGGTCTTAAGGAGGAGGCTACCGAGCGAGATACCCACGGCGAACACGATGAGGGTTCCCCAGTTGATGAGTTTTTCGGCGGTCTTCCACGAGAACACGCCAACCTTGGGGAGCAGCAGGAAGCCGATGGCGACGATGGTGACCGTGGCGGAGTCGAATGGGTGGAGGGACTTTTCGGTTGCCCACAGGAAGAGCAGGATGACCGCGACGACGATGAGGCGGATTTCTTTGCCGGTGATGGGGCCGAGTTCTTTCAGGTCACGTTCGATGACTGCGCGACCACCTTCGATGTGGTCAACTTCAGGTTTGATAGCCCACCGCATGATGAAGAACAGTGCGATGCTCATCAGGACCGACCATGGGGCGGCCCACATGAACCACTGGCCCCAGGACACCTGTTGATGCATGGACGTTTCGATGAAGTTGGTGGCGACGATGTTCTGTGCGGCTGCGGTCTTGATACCCACGTTCCACACGGAGACCGCTTGAGCGGCGGTGATGATGAGGAGGGCGCCGAGGCGGGAGTTGGTTGCCAGTCCAAAGGCAGCGACCATGCCCAGGAGGATGGGGACGACTGCGCCGGCGCGTGCGGTGGCGGAGGGGACAAAGAACGCCAGGATGGTGGAAATGGCGATGGCGCCGATGACGACGTTGCTGGTTTTTTCGCCGGCGAACTTGAGGACGATGAGGGCGAGGCGTTTGTGGAGACCGGTGGCCTGCATAGCGGCGGCCAGTGCAAGAGCGGCTGCGACGAGGGCGACGGCTGAGCTGGCGAATCCGCTGAGGGCGAGTTTGATGGATTCGGTGGTGCCCATGGCGTCGGGGGTTTCGCCTGTGAGTGGTGGGGCGAATGACAGGGTGATCGTGATGATGCCGACGATCAGGATTGAGGACACCGTGTAGCTGACAGCTTCGGTGACCCACATGATGATGGCGAATGCCAGGATGGCCAGGGCTTGTTTGCCGGCGAGAGTGAGGCCTTCGCCGGTGGGGATGAGCAGGATTCCGAAGAGCGCGATGAACGCGGCCGCGAACCAGATGGGTTTGAGGTTGAGGTGGGCGAGGAAGCCGTCGGGGTGTTTGTTGGAGTCTTCAGCGCTTGCGCGGGCGACTGCTTCTTTTTCGCGTTTTACCTCAGCTGAGGCTTGTGAGCGCTTTTCAGCCTTCTTGCGCAGTGAGCTTTTGGCGGACTCGGCCATGGCGTTCCAATCGTTGGGTGCTGTTGATCCTGCGGTCATCGAAGAGGATACGCCCCGTGTGTGACATTTTTGTGAATTGTCACATTGTGGTTATGAGTTTCTAGGAATGTGGGCAGGGGGTGGGTTTTGGTGTTTTGGGGCGTGGGTGTGTGGATGTGGGCGTGCAAGAGGGCCGAGGCTGTTGTGTGTGCCCCGGCCCTCTCGCGAGCAGTATTCAGCTGTTGGGTTGTTGTACGTGGTTTTACTTTGCGCGGCGGCGGGTGATCAGCACGGTTGCTGCGCCTACGGTGAGGAGTGCCCCACCGGCGAGCAGTCCGGTGAGTCCTGCACCGGTGCGTGGGAGGTCAGAGGAGTTGCCGGCAGTGGAATCTTTGCCGGAGCCTGAACCGTTATCCGAACCGTTGCCTGAGCCGTTGCCTGAGTCGTTGTTGCCTGCTTCAGCGTCATCGTCGTCGTTCTTCTTGCCGCTGGTGACGGTGAAGTGGTCGGTGAGCTCGCCTTGTTCGCTCTTGACGGTGACTTTGTATTTGCCGACGAAGCTTTCAATGCTTTGGCCTTTCTGAACGCCGTGAAGGGTGGTTCCCCAGCGGCCTTCTTCATCAGCGGTTGCTTCGTTTTCGTAGTCTTCGACCTTGCCATCGCCGTCAACCTTTGTGACCGAGTAGGTGAACTTCTCGTTCGATTTGAGGCCGATGACACCGATCTGAACGCCGGATTCCTTGTCGAGGAATTCCTTTGCGGTCAGTTCGTGGCGGTCCAGTTTCAGTTGGTATCGGACTTCGTGTTCGTCAGGGTTCCCACTGTCTTCGCTGTCTTTGACCACGGTGAATGTGGTGACGGAATCAAGGGTGGTGCCGTTTTCATCCTCGAGTTTCACCGTGTATTCGCCAGGGAGGGCGCTTTCGTCGGTGTCGCTAGGGACTTCGACGTAGAACGTGCCGTTTGCTTCCTTGGCGGTAAATGTGCCGGTGGAGCTGATTTCTTCGCCACCGTGGATGCTCCAGGTGTACTTCTTGCCAGGTTCCAGGTTCTTGTACTCGACGGCGTGCCCGTTGTCGCGGAACGGTGTGGCGCGTACCTTGTCGTGTTTAACCGACAGTTCTGGCTTGGTCGCGTCAGGGTTGTCGCCGTCGCCTGGGTTGTCATCGTCACCTGGGTTCTCGTCGTCACCAACGACTGAGAATGTGGTTGTACCGACGGTCTCACCGTTTTCGTCTTTGACGGTGACGGTGTAGTTAGCGATCAGGGCGTCTGCCGCTCCGTCCTGGTTTGGAGGTGTGATGGTGAAGCTTCCATCGCTGTCTTTGGCGGTGAAGGAGCCTGGGTGCTCAATGTTGTGGTCACTGGTGAGCGTCCACGAATACTTCTTGCCGGATTCCAGGTTTTTGAAGTTGACGGTTTGCCCGTTGTCGCGGAAGTCGGTGGCCTGCTTCTTCTTGTTTTCAACTGAAAATTCAGGCTTGGCCGCCTCCGGCTTGTCTGTAGCTGGGGCCGGCGTGGCGCCTGGGTTTGTGGCCACTGGTGTTGCGATTGCTGCAGGGCCAGCGAACGCTACGGATCCCGCTACGATTGCAACGGCTGGGGCGAGGAGAATTTTATTCATGACATTCCTTCCACAGTTCTTTCGCGTGCAGTGCCCACTATGGTTGTCATCCGAATGCAGAACAATATTTGTAAGTTTTGTTCGTCACATATTTCACGGTCTCCAGTGAATCTTCAGCTGTTGTGCACGTCACATTGACTGTGGACCTCGTTGCTGAGACGCGCGTGTGAATCCGCAATTCGCGGTCGAACCGAGGTGGACCGCCTCTCTCATTGGCGGGCGCCGGGCTACCGACAAAAGGGTCTCTGGGGATAACAGCCAGTGCTTCCGCAGGGCTTAGCCTGAAGGGGTTGGGTTATCAGCGACTAAACCGGCCCAGTTTCTAGGCCAGCCGTGACCCTAGAACGGTGGAGGGTCCTCGTTGGTCTGCTGGTTGAGCGGTGCCCAGGGGTTCACTGGTGTCGCCTTGGTCCCTTGCGTGGTGTTGGTGCCGGACTCCGCGCTGTTGCCTTGCGCATTCTCCGCCTGCCCGTGTTCGGCCCGCTTGGCTGCCTCCGGGTCAAGTGTGTGGTTCCGAGCTTCGCGCTCCGCCTTAAGGTACTGCTCGATGCTTTGGCTCGCGTCAATGTCCCCGGTGTCAAAGCGTTCACGGAGCTGCTCATAGTGTGCTTGGTTGATTCGTGATTCCGGCGGGTAGACAAGCCTGGTGCCAATCCTTGGGAACTCCCAGGCGAGTGAACCGTCTTCTCGTCTGGTCACCGTTATTCGTTTTTGTGTCTTCTCTTGATGGTGCTTCTTGCAAAGTGGATGCAGGTTTTCGAGCACGGTCTGCCCGCCTTGTGTGGGCTTAGCGTGATTGAACGGTTCGATGTGGTCTTTTTCGCACACTCTGGCTGGAACAGGACACCAGGGCGCAGAGCAGTCCACCCATCTGGCTTCCAATGTGCGTTTCAGTGGTGCGGTGACCCGGTACTTGGTGGGCGTGGATTCGAGCACCACCCCGGTTTGCGGGTCAGTGAACATCCGGTACAGCCATGTTGCGTCCAGAAGCACTTGGTCTGCGGTTTGCGGATCGATGGGGATGCGGTTATTGAGCATCACAGGAATCTGCACCTGGTCTTCAAGCGCTGGCTGAAGTGCGTGCTCACCAGGCACGGTTTCATTCGTTAAATTCTTACCAGGTTGCTTATCTGTCTGTTGTTCGCCCGGCGGACTTTCTTTGTTGAGCCCTTGATGCGAGACCTTGCCCGGCGGCTTCTCGTTGCATAAGTGGATCAGGGGAATTGTGAGGTTGATGTTGGCTTGGGATTTCAACCACTCTTCGTCAGTGGGCATCGAAATGCACAGCTCGAGTTCGTGCACGTTCTGTGCGCGGTTGGCTTCCCACCGATCTTCAAACACGGGAACCTCGGTGAGCTCCGTTACCCCTTCGCGATCGCCCGTGCGTTCGGCAGTTTCAACGCGTGTGGGTGCCTGCTGGCGAGTGGGAATGATTCGTGCCCGCACGGTAGTCGAAGGTTTGGAGCCGAGGAGCAAATCAAACATCAGCTGGTTCATCAGCCGCTCGTCATCGATCACTACCTTGCCAAGGTCACCCACTCGCACCTCGGTCTTCCCATTCGAAAGACGTGTGAAGAAGACTTTGTGGTCTTCTTCGTCAAGGGTTGTGGTGAAGGGGTCGATGTGGCTGGACTTGATCGCTTTGGCAGACCCGCGAAGTCGTTGAAAAAACGCTTGAACGCGAAGCGTGGGACCGGTGACGCTGAGCGTGGAAGTTCCATCGCCGTTGTCCCAGCACTGGACCGTTCGGTTGCGTGTGGCGTCATCGTTTCGCGACTGCGGTGACGTGAGCATCGCAAGAATCTCATTGACATGTTTCCGGTATGTCTTGTTGGTGACATCGACGCGCCTTGCGGTCAGTAGCTCATCAAAGTGAGGGATGCACACACTGGTATAGCTGACCCGGCTGACGGTGTACATGAGCCGGTCAAAACTGACTACCCCTTGCTTCACGAGGGACCACAGTTTTGGCATCAAAAGCGTGGCTATTGCGGTTTTCCGTGCTCGTGTTGTCACGTTTGGTCCGGTGCAATCCATGATTTCGGACAGTGCGCCCATCGTGGATGACGGCAGTGTCTCCACCAGTTTTTCTATTGCGTTGACGGCGAAAGTTCCTCGTCCAGACACAGCCACACACGGCACTGTGTCATCAAGGCAAATGGAAGTTTGACTATTGGGTTCGAGCCCAGACGCAGCTCCCTGACCCGAACCGTCATCAGCCCATTCGTTCGGAATTTGGCCGGTGATCAAAGGCGTGGCACCAGGTTCAGAGTTAAACACTGCGCGGAGTTCTGTGGAGTCCTGGTTCAGCGGGGAGAGGTGGGCAATGAGTATTTCACTTAAAGCTTCCGCGCGTTGCACCGCTATGAAGTGAGCTTCGCGCTCAACACCTTTAAGCGCGAGAAACATGTCGTCGCCTGGGTAGTTGTATGTGTCTTCGGCTGCGTCGGTATAAGTGTCGAGCATCTTTGCTCACCTCCTCATATGTACATTCTATTTGCGTTCGAAAATAATGTCAACCCACTTCAATGCTGAATATCAAATACGTTCGAATCATGTTCGAGTTTGTGTTGAAAAGAAGTGGGGCCCGAGCATTACGCTCGAGCCCCAAACTATTTCACCACCTGCGCGAGAGTGACTACTCGCCCGTCATTTGTGAGATGGCGAAAGCGTTATTACTTCGTGCGGCGGCGGGTTACCAGAACGGTTGCTGCGCCTACGGTGAGGAGTGCTCCACCGGCGATCAGGCCGGAGAGTTCCATACCGGTACGTGGCAGGGTGTTCGAGGACTTACCGTTGCCCTGAGCGTTGTTGCTGTTGCCGGAGTTGTTGTCTCCGCCCTTAGCGTCTCCCTTGCCGTCGTTCTTGTTGCCACCCTTGTCTTTGTCGCCGTCCTTGTCGCCTGGCTTAGCGTCGTCCTTCTTACCAGGGGTGTTGGTGACTTTGAAGGTGTCGGTGAGCACGCCTTCATCGCTCTTGACAGTCACCTTGTAGGTTCCCAGGAAGCCGTCGAGTCCGTTGCCACCGTTAATTCCGTAAACAACGTGTGACCACACACCGTCCTTGTTGGCCTGTGCTTCTTTGAAAAGGTTTTCGACCTTACCGTTTCCGTCCTGCTTGGATACCGAGTAGGTGAACTTCTCGTTTGGCTTCAGGCCAGTCGTGACAAGCTTGACACCCTTCTTCTTGTTCACGAAGTCAGCAGGGGTGAGTTCCTTAGGCGAAACCTTCAGACCGTACTTAGCGGCTTCATCATCGGGGTCGCCAGGTGCATCTTCCTTAGGCGCTTCAGTCACCGTGAAGTTTGCAACTGGCAGAACGCGCATTCCATGCTCGACGCTATAAACCAAAACGGATACTTCGCCGACTGCCTTCTTTGCTACTTCAGCACTTGTAGCCAGCGGTACGCTGAAGTTCCCCTTGTCGTCAGTTTTGAATGTGATTTCAGCGAGAGAACTGGGTGCGTCCTTGTCGTTCTTTGGATAAAGGTCGGCACTGTACTTTTTGTTGGGTTCCAGCCCGGTGCCTGAGTAAACAGGAGCCGTTTTCTTGTTGGCGAGCTCTTCGACAGTTACCTTGTCTTTGTTGAGCTTCGCTGAGATCGCGGCATCGCTCACCTTGACTTCTTTGACACCTTTGTGATCTACAGCCTTACCGTCGACAAGCACCATCAGGGTGAGATCAGGGTAGTCCCAGCACTCCTCAGCGCTGATTCCATCAACGCACGTGGGCTTGAGGTTGACAGTAGCGTTTCCGTTTTTGTCCGCTGTAGCTTTACCTTCAGCATTAGCGGAAACAGTAGTGCCAAGATACACGGTTAGCTTCTGGCCCGGCTTGAGGCCCTTAACTTTGTAACTGACACCTTTGTCCAGCTCGGCCACAGTGAAGGTGTCTTCACCTTCCACGGTGATGTCCGAGGTGGTTTTCTTTGCAGCGGAGTCGGCGGCTTTGTGCGTTCCAGAGTCGGTAGCTTCTCCGGCAGCAGGTGCCGGAGAAGGAGTTGCGTAAGCAGCGGAGCCTGCGAAAGCGATCGAGCCAGCTACGACTGCAACGGCTGGGGCAAGGAGGAGCTTCTTCATCAGTTTCCTTCAATCGTCCATACTCGTACCCCACCATGATGGAACCGCGTGTGAGGTAGGACAACTTGTGAAAGTTTTGTTCACACAAAAACGCGGGGTCTGAGCAAATGCTCAGACCCCGTATGTTGTCACTACTTGTAGTGACGAGTGCCGTGCTAGCTGTTACGCCTGTGTTAGGGGTTACGGCACTGTTTAATGCGCGTTACTTGGTGCGGCGGCGGGTTACCAGAACGGTTGCGGCCCCCACAGCGAGGAGAGTTCCACCGGCGACCAGGCCGGAGAGTTCCATACCGGTACGTGGCAGGGTGTTCGAGGACTTACCGTTGCCCTGAGTGTTGTTGCTCTTACCGGAGTCGTTGCCGGTGTTCTTTGCGTCTCCCTTGCCGGAGTCCTTAGCGCCACCCTTGTCGCCTGGCTTAGCGTCGTCCTTCTTGCCAGGGGTGTTGGTGACCTTGAAAGTGTCGGTCAGGACGCCTTCATCGCTCTTAACAGTGACCTTGTAGGTTCCCAAGAAGCCTTTGAGTCCGTTGCCACTGTCAATGCCGAAAACAGTGTGTGACCAGACACCGTCCTTGTTGGCCTGTGCTTCCTTGAAAAGGGTTTTGACTTTACCGCTACCGTCCTGCTTGGACACCGAGTAGGTGAACTTTTCGTTTGGCTTCAGGCCGGTCGTAACCAGCTGAACACCCTTCTTCTTGTTCACAAAGTCGCCAGGCGTAAGTTCCTTAGGCGAAACCTTCAGAGCGTACTTAGCTGCCTCTTCCTTAGGCTTGTCACCTTCGCCAGGGTTAGGGTTGTTTGGCTTTGGAGTGCCTACATCTTCACGGTCGCCGACAATGGTAAATGAAACTGAAGCGTCGAGGGTCTTGCCGGACTCGTCCTTCAACGTGACGGTGTATTTGCCTGCGAGTTCAGCGTCGGACATCTTGTCAGCGCCTTCTACCTTCGCGTAGAAGGTGCCACCACTCTTTGAATCACTGTGTGCTTTGAAGGTTCCAGTCGAGGTCTTGCCGGATTCTTCGTGCTTGAGTTCCCACGTGAAATCCTTGCGACCTTCGAGGTTCTTGTACGACACCAACATTCCGCCTGCGCGGAAGGCGCCCACGCGGAACTTGTCGAACTGAGTCGACAGTTCTGGGTCACCGGCAGTTTCCATGTCCTTGTCGATGTAGCGAATAACACCGGCGTTGACCGTGGTGCCGTCTTCAAGGGTGATGGTGACTGGGTAGTCCCCATTAGGGCTCTTAACGCCGTCGCCACTGGTAATACCCTCTACGCCATAGACCACGAACGTCGGTGTTTCAGCCAAAGCGTCAACGCGGGTGAACAGCTTGAGGCTTGGGTCAGCGCTGTTAGGAGCGTCCACCGACTTGATCTTGGCGCCCTCAGGCAGGTTCGAAACGGCGATCGAAACCTTCTGAGCCTTCACCGCGTCAGCGTCAAGCGTGATGACGCACTGAGCGCCTTCCTGAGCGTTCAACGTGTTGTTGGAGCATTCGGTCGTGGGGGCAGCGAATGCGGGCGTACCTGCGAATGCGAGCGCACCAGCAACAACAGCAACGGCCGGTGCAAGAACGAGCTTCTTCATGCGAATCCTTAGGTTCAATAAGCAACGGAATCGAGGGGTCAAAAGTGACTTCTCACACTTAGAATCAACCCACCACGTGATCCGCGCAACTTGTGATCATTTTGGTCACAAATAGATCACCAGTCGCTCAAACGCCACCGGCCCTGAAGAGCCAGCGCACCGCCCGTGCTCAGTCGCGCCGGGCGATTCCCAACGAAAGTGAGTCCAAGCGGATGTTTCGTTCCTGCTCGGGACTCGGGGTGCGCACGGTCAGAGCACTTGGAAGAACGGACAACTCCAAGAAGTCGGTTTCACCCAGCACATCCCCGTCGACCTGCACGTCTAGTTTCTTTTCCGCGTGCACCGTCACCGAACGACACTTCGTCACATCGGCGTGCATGCCCTTGCGTGAGCGCCCAGCAATCGATGTGACCACACTGATCCACTCCGCAATATTGCGCGGTGTCACCGTCAACACATCCAAGTGTCCGTCATCAATAACAGCGCCGGGAATCAGTTCAATCCCGCCCTGCACTTTTCCGCAGTTGCCCCCAAGAATCGACCGGACCTTACGAGTCTCTTCTTCGCCGTCATCAAACTGGATGCGCACCTCGGTGGGCTTACCCAGCAACTGGCGCGAGCCCTGCCGCACGTACGCCCACCAGCCCATGCGCGACTTGGCATCTTCGCTGGTATTCGACATCACCGTGGCGTCGTACCCGATCCCTGCCATGACGGTAAACAGCGTGTCCTCGCCGTCAGGCGACGTGCGCAAATGTGCCGCATCAATCACCTGATCCTGACCCCACAGCGCAACCCGTATGGCCCATTCGAACCGGTTGAGCGGAATTGACAGGTTTCTCGCCAACAGGTTTCCCGTCCCCATCGGAATGATGCCAATAGGTACGTCAGTGTCGGCCAACGCCTGTGCGACAGCACGCACGGTGCCGTCGCCGCCAGCTGCGATTACCACCTCGGCGCCCTTTTCACGTGCCTCATGCGCCATGGACGTTCCAGGGTCATCCTCAGTAGTTTCAATGAAGAGCGGCTCGTCCCACCCTTCGTTGCGACACACGGTCGCAGCAACGGACTTCAGCGTGTCCATCTCGTTTTTTGTGGGGTTGTAGATGATGGCTGCCCGCCGCCGTGGTGGCTGGGGTGCGGTTTCAGGGGGTTCCGCCGCCGAGGTGGTCGCCGGTGTGGTCTGTTCTGTCTCCTGGTTGGTAGCGCGAGTGCTCTTGTTTCGCGTGCCACCTACGAGGTAGCCCACAACGAACGCAACAACAACAGCAACGGCTAGGACAATCCAGGCAATGAGGTTCATAGTTCTAAGTACACCAGAATTGTCTGAGTACTTACATCAGTTTTTGTGATGCGGGCACAAGGCGAATGTGCTGAACAGGTAGGCTAAAGATGTGATCGATCTAGTGCAGCTCAGAGAGAACCCGGAAATTTTCAAGGCTTCGCAGCGCGCGCGTGGGGCCAGTGTTGAACTCGTCGACCAGATTTTGGCAGCCGACTCAGCGCGCCGATCTGCCATCGCGGAATTTGAAGAGATCCGTGCTCAGCAAAAGGCGTTCGGTAAGAAGGTCGCGTCTGAAAAAGACAAGGACGCAAAGGCCAAGCTCGTCGCTGAGGCTAAAGAGATGTCGGACCGTGTGAAAGCTTTACAGGCTGACAACGATGAAGCTCAGCAGAA
>CABTZC010000033.1 GCA_902489185.1 uncultured Brevibacterium sp.
CTCCGGGACAATACGGCGGTGGTATTGATCCACAGGTCGGGTCTTCGGACCAGGCTCCACACCAGTCGTTCTCAGACGCACCTCATAGCGCCCAGAACAATGAACAGACCGACCAGCATCAGCCTGCTCAGTCCGCCCCGGCTCACCAGAACGACAACGTGTCCGGAATTTACAATCCGCGCACGGGTGAAGTCATGCCGGTAGCAGACCTGAACCGACTCCAAGACACAGACGCGCTCCTTGTCGTCGTTTCCGGCCCCGACGCCGGTGCGCAGATCCTGCTCGACACCGATGTCGTCACAGTTGGACGTAGCCCCAACGCCGACATCTTCCTCGACGATGTTACGGTTTCGCGTAAACACGCAGAATTCGTGCGCACCCCATCAGGTTTCACATTGCGCGACACTGGATCGCTGAACGGCACATACGTGGGCCGTCAGCTGATTGACTCGGTGGAACTTCGCAATGGCGCTGACGTGCAAATCGGAAAATTCCGCATGATTTTCCAGCAACGTCCTCGCCAGTAACTGTGGTTCAGATCGAAGTTGAAGTAGTGGGCATCCGTGTTGAAATGCCCGCTAATCAACGTGTTCTCCTACTCAAGGGAGTAGACGTACCCAAATTCCTGCCCATTTGGATCGGTGCCCAAGAAGCCAACGCAATCAGCATTGCCGAGCGCGGGTGGGAACCACCTCGGCCACTGAGCCACAACCTGCTTGTCGACATCATTGAAGCGTTTGGAACGGAACTGGACCGCGTGGTTATCACCCACCGTGAAGGGCACACTATCTACGCTGAACTTCATGTAAGCGACGGCAAAGTGATTTCCGCCCGCCCTTCGGACGCCGTCGCCATGGCACTCATTTCCCAGTGCACAATTGAAACCACGCAAGAGCTCCTCGATGACATCGGTATCGACGCGCCCCAGGCAGATGAAGAAGAAGTCGCACAGTTCCGCGAATTTCTTGACCACGTGTCACCAGAAGACTTTGACTAAGAGAAGGTAGGTAAGTTGAACGACAACATGTTCACCGCTGCAGGGACCGCCCAAGCAACGCAACAGACCTTAGACGGTCTGGAACACTGGCGTGAGCTGAACCCTCTTCAGCAACCCACCTACCTTGACGCTGACGAGCTCCAAAAAACGCTTGCAGAGTTGCGCCAACAACCGCCACTCATCTTCGCCGGTGAAGCCGATGTGCTCACCGAACACATTGCAAAAGCCTCACGCGGCGAAGCCTTCATTCTGGCAGGCGGCGACTGCGCAGAAACCTTCGCAGACGCAACCGCCGACCAAATTAGCCGCCGCGTCCAAACCATTCTGCAAATGGCAGCCATCCTCACTTACGGTGGCTCGGTCCCAGTCGTGAAAATGGGGCGCATGGCCGGTCAGTTCGCAAAACCGCGATCAGCTGACACCGAAACTCGCGACGGAGTCACTCTGCCGTCCTACCGCGGGGACATCGTCAACTCGCACGAATTCACAGAAGAAGCCCGCCGGCACGATCCTCGGCGTCTGCTCGAGGCATACAACACCTCGGCGTCAACCCTGAACCTCATCCGCGCCTTCACGACAGGCGGATTCGCCGACCTACGCTTTGTCCACCAGTGGAACCGCGGCTTCCTCAGCGCCAACAAAAACTACAAGCGCTACGAACGCACGGCAGCCGAAATCGACCGTGCGCTCAAATTCATGGAGGCTTGTGGCGCCGACTTTCAGAACCTCCGTTCAGTGGAGTTCTTCGCAGCTCACGAAGCGCTCCTCCTCGAATACGAACGGGCGCTCACCCGAATCGACTCACGAACCGGCGAACCATACGGAACGTCCGGCCACTTCCTGTGGATCGGCGAACGCACGCGCGACATCGACGGTGCACACGTCGACTTCCTGTCCCGTGTGAAAAACCCCATCGGGGTCAAACTTGGCCCTAAAGCCACCGCCGACGACGCACTGCGGCTTGCCGAAAAACTCGACCCCAACGGAACCCCAGGGCGCCTCACATTCATCACTCGCATGGGGGCAGAAACAATCCGCGAACGCCTCCCAAAGCTACTCACAAGCGTCGATCTGCCACACGTGACCTGGGTGTGCGACCCCATGCACGGCAACACCATCACCAGCTCAAACGGTTACAAGACCCGCCGGTTTGAAGATGTGATGAGCGAAGTATCCGGCTTCTTTGACGCACACGCGGAAGCCGGGACCATCCCTGGCGGCCTCCACATGGAACTGACCGGTGACGACGTCACCGAGGTCATGGGCGGTGGAGCTGAAATCGACGAAGAGGGCCTGCGACGCCGTTACGAAACCCGCGTTGACCCCCGTCTCAACCACGATCAGTCACTGGAAATGGCATTTCAGGTGGCGGAGTACCTGACGTCACACTGACGCGACTACGTGTCCTTCTTTTTTGCCGGTTTAGACTTTTTAGCTTCGTCCTTTTTGCGTTTTTCAGGTTTCTTGTCCTCCGCTGGCTTCTTACCTTTGGAGATGCGCAGAAGGATGAAGTCGTCTGGGTGCTTAGGCGTTCCTGGTGCGGGGTACTGTGAAATTACACGACCCTTTGGAACCGTGTCGTGGTACCTTTCATCGGTTCCTACCCGGAATCCTAGCCCCAGCATTTTGTGGTAGGCGCTCTTAAATTCCAAGCCTTTGACGTTTGGTACGTAGATGGGTTCCTCGCCCTTGGATACCGTAATGTTGACTGGCTCTGAACGTTCGACTTTGATGCCGGACTTGCGTGACTGTTCGATCACTTCACCCTTGGGCGAGTCGGAGTATTTGTCCTCAACGTTGCCAATGGTGATGCCAGCCTTTTCGGCTTTCTTTTCCGCATCGTCACGTTTGAGCCCGGTGAGCTTAGGAATTACGACCAGGTCCTTACCCTTAGACACCACGAGTGTGACGGTACCACCTGGCTCCACCTGAGTTCCCGGGGTCGGATGCGTCTCCAGGATCCTGCCGGCAGGCACATCGGAACTGAACTTTTGGGTGATCGCGAAGGTTAAACCAGCAGATTCGATCATGTGCTGCGCGTCCGCCTGCTCGACCCCTCTAGCGATCGCTGGTACTTCACGTGGAGCGTTTGCTGTTTGGCGGTTCCACACAATGCCAGATGCGACGAGTGCGAGAATGGCAGCGGCTGCGACGAGCGCGAAGATGGTGCGGCGTCGTCGTGCGACGCGGGGGTGGGGCGCCGAGGCGGCCGCCGGTTCTGAGTGCGAGGCTGCGTCTTTGTCTGCTGCGACTTTCTCTCCGTCTGCCGTGTGTACCACAGTGGTGGGGGAGAGAGTTTCAGATACTTCATCGACACGTTCAGGTTGGCTGCCAGCCAGATCTTCCTGGTCCACGTCTTCGCTGGCCAAGGGCTTCTCGTTGGGACGTTGGATTGGTTCAGACGATTCGACATCTGCGGTAGCAGTGATCACTGGGCCCGACGCGTCCACGGGTTCAGACGCACCAAAGTCCAGTTCATCGTCGCTGAGTTCCGCGCGCGCTTCAGCGAGCGCACGCCTGAATGCGTGGGCAGACTCGGGCCGATCTTCCGGTTCTGGTGAAGTCGCCCACAGTACTAAAGCGTCGATTGTGGGAGACAAACCGGGGAGTGCCTCACTCGGAGCGGGTACCCGGTCGTGAACGTGTCGGTATGCCACCTGAATCGGTACTTCGTCGGTGTACGGCTGGGACCCAGTGAGCATTTCGTAGAGCATGATGCCCAGCGTGTACAGGTCCGTTCGCGCGTCCGCGCCAGCCCGGGTGACCAGCTCAGGTGCCACATACCCTACCGTTCCGATCAGGGTTTTTGTGGTTGTTGCCGTGGTAACCGCGCGGGCCAGCCCAAAGTCGGTGAGTTTGATTGTGCCATCTGTGCCCAGTAGGACATTGTCAGGTTTGAGGTCTCGGTGGATCATCCCGGCGTCGTGGACGGCCTCAAGCGCTGCCAAGATTGCGTTGCTGACGACAATTGCCTGCCGAGGTGTGAGTTTGCCCCGGTGGCGAAGTTCCTTGCGGAGGGTGACGGATTCGAGGTATTCCATCACGAGGTAGACGACGTCGCCGTCGCGGCCTTGGTCGGTGACAGAAATGAGGTTGGGGTGTTCAAGTCGAGCCGCGTTCATCGCTTCGCGTTCGAACCGCTCAACGAACGACGAGTCCGTCGCCAGGTGTGCGTGCATGACCTTGATGGCGATTTGCCGGTCTGTTGTGAGGTCAGTGCCCAGATACACCATGGCCATGCCACCGCGCGCGATTTTCCCGTCAACGCGGTAGCGACCGTTGAGTACGGTGCCTACAAGCGGGTCTTTCACTGTTCACCTTCCGCAGAAGAGTCCCCGAGGTGAGTGTCAGGTGAGTGCGTAGAACCGGTTGTTGCGAAACGGTCTGCGAGGACTTGGACGGCACGCACAAAAGAGCGTGTATCCGGTGCGATGCCATGTGTTTCAATGCTCGTCGCACCTTGATAGTACGCGGCAATTGCCGCGGGCACAGATTCGGTTGAGCGAATAAGTGAGCGGAGGATGACGAGTCCTGCCACGATGTTGTCGGCGGGGTCGGTGATGTTGAGGTAACGGCCTGCCAACGAGGAAGCCCACATTCCGGCGCGTGGAGTCACTTGCATGATGCCAATCGCGTTGACGGGGGACACCGTCCGGTGGTTCAGCCCGGATTCTTGAGTTGCGATGGCAAGCCCCAAGTGTGGACTGACCCCGATCTCTGAGGCCAAACGCGTAAGCGTTGTGTATACCCAGTCATGGCGTGGCGCTGGTTTGGTTGAGAGCACCCACTTATTAAACCGAGCCGCCTTGAGAACAGATTCGGGGTATGGTTCGTCACCGTGATGTGTAGGTAGCTTTGGTAAGCGCTGGTCGAAGGTAGGGCGAGTCCTGCCTGACGTTGCGCCCGAACCTTGTAGCATGAGGAGTTCGCCCACCACGATGTGTTGGCTCGTCATGGCGTTGGCGCGCATAAGCGCATCCACGGAAGTCGAGTATTTCAGTGCAATCGATTCGAGTGAATCACCCGGGCACACGCGGTGAGAGGCCGGTGGGGGAGCGACGTTCTTTTCTGGAAGCGAAAGGATTTGGCCGGGCCGTACTGCCCCTCCAGTTAAGTTGTTCAATTCTACTAGCGCAGGAATTGATACCCCGTGCTTTTTCGCAATGCTCAGTATTGTGTCTGAACTTTTCACCCGGTAGGTGCGTCCTCCGTGCGTGACTGGAACGGCCTCGGTCAGGGTGCCCGAGGTGAATCCGGGGGCGTCGTCAAGGAGGGGGCGTTCTTCATACCGTTCAGGAAGTTTACGCGGCTGTTCGTGTTCCCGCTGGAGCAGGGCCTCGACTTCGAGCGCATCAGCACCAGGGTGCGTGCGCGGAGGCCGTAGGCGCGACGTGCGGAAATTAGTCATGAAAAAAATGCTCCGGGGGAAGACGGGTTTCGCACCTCCAGATTAGTTGCGGCCAGCCATGTTTAGGTGGGTTTGCAGTGCGGCGTGTCGCAAGTACTCTTAAACCATGACTGTTGACACATGGCTCACACGTGAAGAAGTTGCCCAGCTTCTGGGAGTCACTCCGTCGAAGGTCCGTCGCTTGCTGGAAGACCGGTATGTATGCGGAGTTAAAGATGGGCACGTGATGAAGATTCCGGAGCTGTTTTTTAAAGACAACGAACCGGTTCCCGCGTTGCGCGGAACAATCACGCTCTTAGACGACGCAGGCATGAACGACCATGAAATTATCAGTTGGTTGTTTACCGAGGATGAGACTCTCCCTGGCCGTCCAATCGACCACTTGCGGAAGGGCGCCAAAGCCGAGGTGCGCAGGCGTGCTCAAGCACTTGCGTTCTGAGCAGCCTTTACGTATTCCGGCGCGTGAGTCGGTTCGCGTAGGCACGTAACGACTCGAGATCCCCCGAGCTCACGCCGTGCTGCCCCAGAGTCTCGAGAGCGACGAAAGCGTCTTGGAGTTTCGACTCAATGAGGTCTTCGTGTTCGCGTTTCGCACCGCACTCGTCAAGGAGCCCAATCATGCGGGCGGTGTCTGAAGTGGTTCCCAAACGTGCACGGAACCATTGGGCGTCGTCATCGTTCATGCGTGCCAACGCCAACCCCACAAGAACGGTTTTCTTACCTTCAACAAGGTCATCGCCTGCAGGCTTACCGGTGGCCCGCGGATCACCAAACACTCCTAGTTCATCGTCGCGGAGCTGAAATGCCTGTCCCAGGGGAAGGGTAAAAGCCGCAAGATCGCGTATGAACTCAGGGTTTGCCCCGGCTAAGCGTGCCCCTAGTTCAAAAGGTTGCTCCACCGAGTACTTCGCGGATTTGTATGTGAGCACTTCCATTGCTCGGTCCACGATCTGCGTGTCTGGAACTGGCGCTGCTTGAATCCGAATATCCAAGTACTGACCCAGCATGACATCGCGACGGAACGCGTCATGGGTGGCACGAACGTGAGGGTCTGTCACGTGTAGGCCCGATGCGTTGAGCAGCTGTTCGGATAACCCTAAACACACGTCGCCGGCAATGATTGCGGCATTGATGCCAAAGCTTCGCGCGTCACCCTCGAACCCTTCGTCACGGTGCATGCATGAAAAGAACGCGTGGGTCGACGGATTGCCTCGGCGCGTGTCGGAGTTGTCAATGATGTCGTCGTGAATAAGAGCAGCCGCGTGAAGCAGTTCAACACTGGCCGCTACGTGGGCAATTCCGGGGTCTGTGCCACCCGCCAGTTGGTACCCCCACCACGTTGCCAAGGCGCGGATCCGCTTCCCACCTACACAGAACGCGCGGATCGGGTCGGTGAGTTCGGAAGCCACGGGAGACAACCCGGCCAGTTCATCAGCGAACGTGCCAAGCTCATGTTCCAAAACAGAGTCGACTTGGGCAATAATGTCCGCAGGCTGATGTAACCGATCCATGCCTGCAAGCCTACAGGGGGAAGTGTGAGTCGCAAGCAGCTCGCCCGGTCTGGTGGAGACTTATCTGCGTTGTCCGGAGACGACGCAGGGTGCACTATTTTGCACGTTGACATGGATTCTTTCTTTGTGTCCGTGGAGTTGCTAGATCGTCCGGACCTTCGGGGTACCGAGGTGATCGTTGGTGGCCGTGCGGGTCGAGGTGTCGTGGTGTCGGCTTCCTATGAGGCACGCGCGTACGGTGTGTACGCAGGCATGCCCATGAGCCGAGCGCTCGCACAGTGCCCGTCCGCCGTGGTGATCCCGCCGTCACGTGGCTTGTATTCCCAATACTCCGCCCGGGTTTTTGACATCTTGAGGACTTTCACTGACACGGTGCATCAAGTGAGTGTGGACGAAGCGTATATCGACGTGGCTTCGGCTGTGCGCAGACTGGGACGGCCAGGCACAATTGCGCAGAGTATGCGTGCACAGATCCGGGAGGCCACGGGTCTCGCGGCGTCGATTGGTGTCGCACATTCGCGGGTGGTCGCAAAAATGGCGTCTGCGAGGGCTAAACCCGATGGCATGCTCATTGTTCCTCGTGCCCAAGTGGCGCAGTTTCTTCATGACATGCCTGTTGAAGCAATCCCTGGTGTGGGCGGTAAGACCCAGGACAAACTCGCACGCTACGGAATCACCACGATTGGCCAACTTGCCGCGTGCTCACCCGATTGGCTCAATGCCCGCTTTGGTGCCCATGGTAAGGGTCTTTACGCATCTGCTCACGGTGAAGATTCGCGTGACCCCAACAGAGTCCGCGACCACTCGATCAGCGCAGAACACACCTTTCCCGCGGATATTTTCTCCATCGACGAACTTGAACTCGAACTCATCCGTTTGGCCGACACCGTGGCGAGCCGAGTGCGCAAAGAAGGCAAAGCGGCCCGAACCGTCAGCCTGAAATACCGAACCGCGGACTTTTCAACCTTCACTCGATCCGTCACTTTGAACGCTCCGAGCGACGTTGCCAGCGAATTCCGAGACGCCCTCCTGCCCGCACTGCGCACACTGCACACGCGTGGAACCGGCGTGCGTTTGTTGGGCGTGCGCGCGGCAGATCTCAGCGACCTCGGCGAGGTAGGGAGACAAGCAACTCTGGAAGATGAGGGCACAGGAAAACGAGACTCAGAAATTGCGCTAGACGCCGTTCGCAATCGTTTTGGAAGCGGGGCGATCTCACGCGCTTCACTCATCCGCACGAATCCTGATAAAACCCATGACGCACCCGCGCATAAGACCGACTATGATAGGGATACCGAGCTTTGAAATGGGGGATGTGTGATGGCGCTGTCGGAACATGAGCAGCAACTTCTTGACCAGCTGGAAAAGCAGTTGCGAAGTGAAGATCCTCGATTTGCGCAAAATATTTCACAGTCCCACAGCCCTGCAGGCATCGCGCTTTCACCCAAACACCTGGTCACTGGCACTCTTGTAATGGTCGTTGGTTTGGCTGTCGCCCTGGGCGCAATTTTCTTTATGGCCTCGCCTCTGTCCATCGTTGGAGGAGTGTTCGGGTTTCTCCTCATGGTGGGAGGCGCGTACTACGGTTTCGCGGTAGCTCAGGGACCACGATCTAACGGCTCCGCTACCAAAAAACAGGGGAAGGCGCACAAACCAAACAAAACGGGTTTCATGAGTCGCGTCGAAGATCGTTGGGACAAGCGCCGCGGCTCCTTCTAGCCCTCCCCCTCATAGTTTCTTACTTTTTCTTCCACAGACTCCGCGGCCACAGGGTCGCTCGCATGCGCCCAGACACTGAACCGGCCCGTTCTTTTTTGATGTCTTTGACCAGACCATGTGCGTCAATATCCACGGCCTCCCGGTCCGTTCCCGCATAGTGTTCGCGGTCCAACGCATTCACCAGGGTCGCAATGTCAGCCGCGTGGTCGGGGTACCGCTCTGACAGTTCGCGACCACGCTTGGCAAGCGTATCTGACGCAGGGGCCGCGTAACCGCAATCCACCTCGGTCGCCCGAATTTCTTCCCACACCAGGTTCGCATTCAGCGGCGTGCGTAGACGCCGGCTGCGAGCCCGCGCACGCAACAACAGCGGCAGTAAGGCCAGGATGACCAGCGCAAGCACGGCCGCTCCCACAATGAACGGAACCGCCGAGGTCGTCTCCGGCTCCTCTTCTGGGGCCGGATCTTCCTCTGGGGTAGGTGTGGGTTCGGCGGCTTCTTCTTCTGGTGCCGACTCCTCCGAGGGCTCCTGGGTAGGTTCTTCCGGTTCTTCTGGAGCCTCGCCACCTTCGATCGACCACGGTGGTGGGGGACCAGCTGGTCCGCCGGGTGTGGGCTCAAAACGCACCCACCCGGCGCCTTCGAAGTAGAGTTCTGGCCACGCGTGGGACTTCTGCATGGTCACGTCATAGCCGCCAGAGTCGTTGGGTTCTCCAGCGGTGAACCCAACCCCGATGCGCGCCGGAATGCCCTCCATGCGCGCCATAGTTGCCATTGCGGCTGAGAACTGAACACAGTACCCTCGACGGTCCTTGAGGAACTGGGACAGCACGCTTCCCGACGCCTCATTGGGAGCGTCGAGGGAGTACTCAAAGTCGCGGAAATACGCCTGCAATTTCGCTGCCTTGTCCCAGTCGGTTTCAGCGTCCTTAGTGATTGTGGATGCTTCGTCTTTAATGCCGCTCGGAAGATCGTTTGGCAATTTCAGATACTGCTCAAAGGCGTCTTTGTTGACCGATGGCGCCTTTTTCAGCTGCTCTGCCGTGGGTTCAACCGAACGGTATTTCACCGAGTAGTTCAAGCCTTCGACGCTCACGTTATTACCCACGATTGTGAGAGTGTCGCGGTCGTATATCCACCGGTCACCCAAACCCGAGGTCTCAAGGGGCGCGTACTGTGCCGGCAGGTGATTGCCGCCAAGCCCGGTGATCGTAAAGGAGCTGGTGTAAGCGTTGGCTTCTATTTCTGGCCCGAGGTCGTCGACCGGAAGACCAGCATCAGGTGAGGCACCGCGCTTAAACGAGAAAGCCGCCGGGGCCCACTTCTTGCCGTCAAATTCGGACACGGACGTGAGTCGTACCGGTGGTTCCAACGGGTCAGTGGATTCGTAGGAGAAGACGATGTCGTCACTCTTGTTGGTCAGATTCGCTCGCAAGTCAAGAAATGGGTTAATGACTTTAACGTTCTGGTCGTCTCCGGCTGGTTTGTTGGCTTGGGGCACGATTGGTGGCATGAGGAGGGGCAGCCCGATGCCCAAAATGAGGGCGAGGGCTCCAGCAGTGACGGCCCACAAGAAACCGCGTGAGGACCCTGCGTGGGCGGTCAGCAGAAGCAATATGAAGGCAACTGCGACAGCACACGTGTGCCACCACTGGATTGACGAAGCCGCAATGAACACGGGGATCAGCCACGTGGTCAGGACCAGGGCGCCAGCAATGTGAGTCAAATGTAGATCATGGACCAGGCTGTCGACCAACATGGTCAAAAGTGCAAAAGATACGGCGGAAAGAACCGTCAGACCTGCGGTTGAAGGAGCTGGAGCTGGGGCAGCATAAACGTCTCGGAACCCTTGCGCGATCGAGCTGGCGAGCTCAGAAACGCTGCTTCCCGTGGGGATCACTCCGGCAACCGTGGTGTGGGGTAGCGTAACCGCGATGACCGCGAAAAACGCCACCACGAATTGCACAATCACGGTGAGTCCAGTGTTGCGCGCGGTGTGAGACAACCGCGACAGCCAGCCTGTGGCCACCGTGAGGAAGACGACCGTCACAGTGGGAAGGAACCAGTTCCAATCGCTGAAGACTGCCGAGGTCGCAACAACTGAAAGCACCATGGCAGTGAACACTGTCAGCGCTGACATCATGCGCATGTCACACCCCGCAGACTCCACTGAGAAGGAAGGTCTACATCGCCGCCGAACATGCCCGTGAAGTTCATATCTTCAACCGTTTCACTGTCGATATCCGAGGCGTACCAACGATGCGTGCGAACGCGTTGACCGCCGGTGACGCGGGGGACGTGATCAGGGTCTGGTGCACACACCACTAGTTCGGACAATCCTCGCATCTCCCTGGCCGACGGCATGCGTGCCGGTGTAGCATGTGCGCGGGCTGCCAACACGTCAACTGACAAATTGCGTTCCCTCGGTTCGGCCAGGACAGACTGTTGACCCATAACGACCCGGACCGAAAAACCGGACCTGGTGAGAGCATGAACTGCGCTCATGGCGGCGGCCACCAGGAGATCGAATTCGACCGGGTGAGATATTCCTTCGCCGTGAACAATCACAGCGGCCGCCGGGTTATCTTCATCAGCTTCTTGTCTGACAACCAACTGGCCGGTGCGCGCCACAGTTTTCCAGTGCACGTGGCGTAAATCGTCTCCCGGTGCATATTCGCGTGTATAGAAATCGCGAGTGGACGTCCCACGCGACAAGCGTTCCGTTTCAGCCAACGGGTTGGGTCGCCCGCTCATGCCCGGGCCAGCCAAAAGAACTCGTGGGGGAGCGACCGCAATTGTGAGCCCTTGGTGCACCTTCTTTTTAAACATTGTCAGCCTAAACGGGCCATTGACCGCCACCGTGACAGCGGAAATCCCTCTTAGACCTCGGACGGAAGGAGTGAACGTCGCATCCACGTCGACGGTTCCTCCTCCAGCAACTGACGGCACGTTGACGCCCTGTGGGAAGCCGAACCCATTTTCTGGTTCAACCTCCAAATAGAAGGCCCCGCTACGGAAGGGAAGAGCATTTGTGACGCTGACGCGCACATCGGTGTCGGTACCGACATACGTGAGGGGATACCCGTTAACATGCGGTGCAAATACGCGGAGCTTCACCTTCATGCGAGTGCTGGTCACGAGTGCGAAGAGAAGTGAAAAAACAGTGAGGAACACCAGTAGAATTCCCACCGGCAACAGGGCCGGAAGCTGAAAACGGTACGCGGCAATGCACAGGCTGACGCCTGCAATTAAAAAGACAATGCCAGAAGTC
>CABTZC010000034.1 GCA_902489185.1 uncultured Brevibacterium sp.
CACTGATTAAACTGTCAGACAACGAAAGGGAATGAGATGAGCCAATTTCAGCAACACGCCGGTGGTGGAAAAGGAAACAACGACGATTCAGAAGAGATTGTTGAAGCCGGCCAGGCCCAGATCAACACACAGGGTGTCGACGACATTCTGGATGACATCGACTCCATGTTGGAATCAAACGCAGAAGACTTTGTGAAGAACTTCGTGCAAAAGGGCGGCCAGTGAACTCAGGTTTCGACAAGCACTTTCTCGACGCGACCACCAACTCGTTTGTCGATTTCGCGTCACGTGTGCGTCCGCACGTTTTGCCTCACGCTCCGGCCCAGGTGGTGTCGCAGCAGTTTGAAGCACCGGTAGGCACAACGATTGTCGCGTTCAAAACGGAACGCGGCGTTCTCATGGCCGGTGACCGCCGGGCCACGATGGGTAATCTGATTGCCAGCCACACCATTGAAAAAGTGCACGCTGCTGATTCAGCCTCGGTCATTGGAATCGCCGGTACTGCTGGGCTTGCACTTGAGCTGATTCGGCTCTTCCAGCTGGAACTCGAACACTACGAAAAGATCGAAGGCACTCCGCTGTCGCTAGAAGGCAAAGCGAACCGTTTGGCCTCGATGTTGCGGGGCAACCTGGGCCTTGCACTGCAAGGTCTGGCAGTCGTTCCACTCTTTGCGGGCACCGTGCCGGGAACCACCTCGGGTGCGCTCTATTCCTTTGACGTCACGGGCGGGAAGTACCAGGAGCTTGATTTCCACTCGATTGGATCCGGAGCAGGATTCGCACGCGGCGCCCTGAAGAAACTGTGGAAACCACAGCTGGATGACGAAGAAGCTGTGCGCGTCGCCGTGCAAACACTTTACGACGCCGCCGACGACGACTCCGCCACAGGTGGACCGGATTTGGTCCGGAAGATCGCACCGCAGGTGATGACCGTTGACGGGGACGGTGTGAAAGAAGTCCCTGCCGATCAGGTGCTTCAGATTGCTCGCTCAATTGTGACTGGACGGAACGACTCATGACTGCACCGTTTTATGTATCACCTGAACAGCTGATGAAGGACCGCGCGGAGTTCGCGCGGAAGGGAATCGCCCGAGGTCGGTCGGTCATCGTGTGCCGATATGACGCTGGTATTGCGTTGGTTGCTCACAACCCGTCCTCCACCTTGCACAAAATTGCGGAAATCTATGACCGCATCGCTTTCGCAGCAGTGGGCAAGTACAACGAGTTCGAAACGCTTAGGCAAGCAGGCGTGCGGTACGCGGACTTGCGCGGATTCTCATATGACCGCGCCGATGTCACCGCCCGAGGACTTACCAACGCGTACGCGCAGACGCTGGCCAGCGTGTTCACCACCGAGTCCAAACCTTTTGAAGTTGAGTTGGTGGTGGCTGAACTGGGAGAAATCGCCGCCCAGGACCGGCTTTACCGTTTGTCCTATGACGGTTCGGTTGCGGACGAAAATGACTGTGTGGTGATCGGCGGGAACGCTGAAGTGACCGCGCGACGCATGCAGGCTACACCTGGGCTCAAGGACCTCGATACCACGATCAATACCGCAGTGCGAGCGCTGTTTGGGGACGAGGATCCCGTTGCTGCCCACGTTGAAGCCGCAGTTCTGGACCGCAACGCGCCAGGCCGCAGAACCTTTGTACGGCTCACGGAAGAGCAGGTGCGTGCCGCACTTGAACAAGGACACTTAGAAAACGGACAAGAGGCGGGCACGCCGAGCCAGGATAACGATCAGACGGACGAGACACCTCGGGAAGAGACCGGCGAATGAAACGCATTTTCGGTTTAGAAACAGAGTTCGGGATTGCATACGCACCCACAGGCGGTCGTCGCTTGGGGCCGGAAGAAGTGGCCCGCTACCTGTTTAAACCTGTTGTGGCATGGGGCAGGTCTTCCAACGTGTTCCTTCCTAACGGCTCACGCTTGTACCTCGACGTGGGGTCACACCCCGAATACGCCACCGCCGAATGCGACCGCCTCGATGACCTGATTGCGCAGGACAGCGCCGGAACGGTCATCATGCAGGACCTCTTGCGCCAAGCAAACGATGCGCTCAAAGCCGACGGCTACGACGGTGTTCCCCACCTGTTTAAGAACAACTCTGATTCCGCCGGGAACTCGTACGGAAGTCACGAAAACTTCCTCATCCGCAGAAACATGGACTTCGCGCACTTGACCAGTACGCTCCTGCCGTTCCTCGTGGTACGACAACTCATGGTGGGCGCAGGCGCGATCATCCCGCGCCAGATCTCCACAGCCATGCCAGCGGCTCAGACAAACCGCGCCAACCCCCACGCCACACAGACCTTGGCGAATCCCACCTCGGACGTGGTCTTTGGTCTATCAGGCCGATCCGATGTCATGTGGGAAGGGGTATCCAGCGCGACCACACGGTCACGCCCCATTATCAACGCGCGGGATGAACCCCACGCGGATGCCGAAAAGTACCGCCGGTTACACGTGATCGTTGGCGATTCGTCCATGGCACAACCCACTACACAACTCAAGGTGGGTTCGGCGGCACTGATCCTGGACATGATTGAAACGGGCATGCCACTGCGGGATCTGACGCTGTCGAACCCCATTCGCGATATTCGTGTGATTGCACGTGACCTCACGGGTACAACACCGCTAGAACTCAAAACCGGTGGCACGCTCACGCCAGTTGAGCTCCTCGAAATTTATCTGCAGGCAGCCACCACAATTGTGGACCGTGGGGACCACAGCGTGGGCGATGACCAGACCGCGCGTGGAGTGCTCGATCTGTGGAAGCGCATGCTCGAGGCGGTGCGCACGCAAGACTTCTCCAGCGTCGATACTGAAATCGACTGGGTGATCAAGAAGAAGATTTTGGACCGCTACATGTCACGATCCGTTGTGGAACTGAGTGATCCGCGGATTCGTAGGCTGGAGCTTGCGTATCACGACGTGACGCCGGGAGTTGGGCTGGTCGAAAAGATGCAGGCGGGCGGGCTGATTGCTCGGACTGTTACTGACACCGAGGTTGCAAAAGCGAAGGATGTGCCACCCCAGACCACGCGTGCCAAGGTCCGTGGTGCGTTTGTCGAGGCGGCCGTCGAACACCGTGCCGACTACACGGTCGATTGGGTCCACTTGCGACTCAATGCGCACGCTCAACGCGCAGTGACGTTGAGAGACCCGTTTGTTGCCACCAGTGAACACGCAGATGAACTCATCGCGTGTCTGAATGATTCTGAGCTAGCATGACTAGGGCAGAAGAGAGGAACCCAGTGAAAAAACTTGTGTGCGCGGTCGCCGTTTCGGCTCTAGTCCTGACCGGTTGTGGTGGCCAAGACGAGGACTCCAAATCACCCGATCAACAGGAACAGAAACAGAACGGGTCGATTGACGACATCCAGGTTTCAGGCGACGCCAAGAAGAAACCAGAAGTCAAAGTTCAGGCTCCGTTCGCTGCCGAGAACGCGCACAAAACCCTTGAACAGGGTTCTGGGAAGAAGGTCGACAAGGGTCTTCAGGTCACCGCTCACTACACACTGATTTCCGGTGAGTCTGGGGAAGAAATCGAGTCGTCATATGACTCAAAACCATCGGGTTTTCCTATGGACGACCAACAGATCAACAAGAGTCTCTTTGACGCGGTTATGGGTGTTCAAGAAGGCGGCCGCGTTCTGATGGTGCAGAACGCTAGCCCGGGAGGTAACGCCGCCAACCAGACACTCATTTACGTGTGGGACATTGTGAAAGTCGATAAGATGCCGGAGGTTCTGTCCAAGGCTAAAGGCACCGAGAAAAAGATTCCGGGCGACCTGCCACAGGTGACACGCGACAAAGATGGCAAACCGTCGATCTCTAAGCCCAAAGGTGACGCTCCTAAGAAACTCACGGTTAAACCAGCAATTGAGGGCGACGGCCCTGTGGTCAAAGAAGGCCAGAAAGTCAGCGTGCACTACACCGGATGGCTGTGGGATGACCCAAGCAAGCCGTTCGACTCAAGTTGGGATCGTGGACAACCATTCTCTTTTACCCCGGGTAATGGTGAAGTCATTGCCGGATGGGACGAAGGAGTAAAGGGTCAAAAGGTGGGCTCTCAAATTCTGTTGGTCGTTCCAGCAGACAAGGGATACGGCGATGCCGGGTCACCTCCTAACATCCCCGGTGGGGCCACCCTAGTGTTCGTTGTCGACATTTTGGCTGCTGTGGGCTAATGGTCGCGGCTCCGGTTCGCAAGCAGTATGAAAGGCTTCTCAACCTGCTTTTCGCTCTGCGTAATACGCGAACATGGATGAGCAAAGCACAGATTCGCGAGCATGTTGAAGGTTACGAGAATCTGAGCGATGAAGCGTTCAACCGTATGTTTGAACGCGACAAAGCAACCCTGCGGGGAGTGGGGATTAACATCTCCAGCACCGGCTGGAATAACCGACCAAATGAAGACGTGGTCTACGGCTACCGCATAACGGACGCGGACTACGCGCTGGATGAGGTCTCGTTTCCCCCCGCCGAGGTGGAGGTCCTGCGAGCCGCTTCAGTCTGGCTCCCGCAGACGGGACCAGCGGTGCGTGCGATGACAAAACTCACGGGTCTAGGTGAAGACCTCATGCAACGTGACGTTCCTGTTCCAGCTACCGCGACGAACACACAACTCACTGGCCGTTTTATCGACGCTGTTGAGGACCGCAGGCCCCAGACGTTTACGTACCGCAAGGCAGGCGGTCAACCGGAAGTCCGCACGCTGTTCCCTTATGGCGTGCTCAGTCGTGGACCGCGCGTGTACGTGGTCGGCTATGACGTGGACCGCAAGGGCATCCGCGTGTTTCGGCTCAGTCGCATCGTTGGGAAGGTGAAACACCACCCTAAATACCGTTCAGGTGCCTATGACATTCCTCGCGACTTTTCAGCGAGCGACTATGTGCGTTCGGACCCCACAGTGAGCGCGACAGTAGCGGTTGCTCGTGGACACGGAGAAAGCGTGCGAGAACGCGCGCAGAACGTCGCACACATGGATGAGGAGTTCGACCGTATCACTGTAGATGTGACGGACACACACGCGTTCGTGTCCGAAATGCTTGGTCTGGGGACGTTCGTGAGGCCACTGGAGCCGTCCCAGGTTGTTCAGGCATATCAAGACGGGTACCGCCAAACGGTTGAACGCTTAAAGGAGCTCGCCGGTGAGTAGCACACCGCAAGTGGTGACAACGCTGATCAGCCTGGTCGCGTACATCACCAAAAAGGACGAAGTGCCCATTGCCGAACTCGCCTCGGTTTTTGGGCTCAGCGAAAGCACGGTGCGCGACTACCTCGACGTCCTTCTGGTCAGCGGCATGCCCGGTGACTACGGTGCCAAGATCGATGTGTGGGAAACCGACGGAATCGTGTCCCTGAGTAATACCGACGGTGTGGACGTTCCGGTTCGTCTATCCAGCCTGGAAGCGCACCTCTTGCTTATGGCGTTAGAGTCCGCCGGTTCGGATACCCCCGAGGTCGCTCAGTCTGTGATTGATAAGTTGCGTAGCATTGTGGGGGAGTGGGAGTCAGACGCGGTGAGTTTTGAACCCGCCGAGGTGTCCCCAGAGTTGCGCGCGGCAGTGGCCCACGCGTTGGAGACGGACACTGCTCTGACGATCGACTACTACGTCCGCAGCCGGGACGAAGTCACCACCCGCACCATCTCACCCATCGAGTTCAACCTCGACGGCCAGTGGTACCTCGACGCCTACTGTCACGACAAACACAGCCGACGCTCCTTCCGTGCCGACTACATTCGCACGTGGCACACCACCTCGGAACCGGCCCAAACCGGTAGCGACGAACACAACAACGGACAACCTTGCCGCATGACTTTTGCCCCCGAAGGTGCGTGGCTCGCGGACGAACTGACACCTCGGGACGTGAGTTTTGACACGCACGGGCCCGGCACGGTCACGGTTGAGCTCACCGTGTTTTCCGCAGATTGGATTGTCCAACTGCTCATGATGCACGGGCGACACGTGCTGGCGATTGAGCCACGGGAGTATGCACGTGCCGCGCTTGAGCGTTTAGAATAGTGTGGATCCAAAATAAGGAGTGTCATGTTTTCCCAGACGCCAGCCGTCATGCTGTTGCAACTCAGTGCTCAGCACATCGTCATTCTTCTGGTCATCATTATTCTGCTGTTTGGAGCGTCCAAGCTCCCGTCGCTCGCGCGTAACTTGGGCAAGTCCGCCAAGATTTTCCGCGACGAAGTCAAGTCAATGAACGACGACTCGCCCCAAACTCCATCCGAGCTTGAATCGTCTCGTTCCGAAGACGCTACAGACAAAGCTCCACGCCCACACGCTGACTCCACTCAGTCGGTACGCGACACCGATAAGTGAAACGTTCCAAAAACCCTGATAGAACCATGCCCCTTATGGGGCATTTCAAAGAACTACGCAATCGAATGATCGTGTCGCTCATCGCGCTCCTCATTGGAGCTGCGGTGGGCTGGTTCTTATATGACCCTGTCATTGTGCTGTTGAAGAGTCCGTTGGACGAAGTTGCGCAGTCGCAGGGACGCACAGCTGAACTCAACTTCGCGGGTATCGCCTCGCCGTTTGACCTCAAACTCAAGGTGTCTGTGTTTATCGGGTTTATCGTGACGGCTCCCGTGTGGCTATACGAGCTGTGCGCATTTGTGGTTCCAGGACTCACAAAAAAAGAACGGCAGTACGTCTTTGGGTTTTTAGGCGCTGCCCTTCCGCTGTTTTTCGCTGGTGCCGGGCTGGCGTTCTTCGCGTTGCCTCGCGCGATCCACGCGCTGGGTTCGCTCATTCCACAGGGTGCGTCATACATCGTCCCGGCGCAGGACTATTTGACGTTCACTATGTTGCTCATCGTGGTGTTCGGGGTGGCTTTTGTCTTGCCCGTGATCCTGGTGGGTCTGAACTTCATTGGGGTGCTCAGCGCACGAACGGTTCGCCACTCGTGGCGATGGGTCATCATGCTGGTCGCCACTTTCGCCGCCATTGCAACGCCATCACCCGACGCTATTTCCATGTTCTACCTGATGGTGCCCATGCTGTTCATGTTCTTTCTGGCATGGGGCGTGTGCGCAATCAATGACAAGCGGCGCAAACGCAAAATGATTGCCCAGGGCACGTGGGTCGACGAGGACTAACGCCCTGTCGGTTAGAGTGAGCATATGGACCAGCCCACTCCAGCCCAAGCTTATGCGCAGTTCCAAGCTAAAAAAGGAACCATGACCGGTCCTCTCGCAGAGTTTCGTAACGAGCTGTCGTTCGAGCTCGACGACTTTCAACTCCAGGCGTGTTCCGCTCTCAGCGACGGGCGTTCTGTTCTGGTGGCAGCCCCAACCGGCGCCGGAAAAACCATTGTCGCCCAGTTCGCCGTCAAACTTGCCGTGAGTCGTGGTGTGCGCGTTTTCTACACCGCACCCATTAAGGCACTGTCGAATCAGAAGTTCAACGAACTGTGCGATGTGTACGGTGAAGAGTCAGTGGGCTTGCTGACCGGTGACGTGTCGATCAGGCGTGACGCCCAGATCATGGTGATGACCACCGAGGTGTTGCGCAACATGATCTATTCGGGCACCGACTTAAGCGACCTCGGGTTTGTCGTTCTCGACGAGGTTCACTATCTAGGCGACCGTTTCCGGGGGCCTGTGTGGGAAGAAGTGATTATCCACTTGCCCATCCACGTGCTGTTGGTGAGCTTGTCCGCAACCGTGTCCAACGCCGAAGAGTTTGGAGCGTGGCTGGCGGAAGTGCGCGGCTCCACAGACGTGATTGTGTCCGAACACCGCCCCGTTCCACTTCACAATCACGCGTGTGTGGGAACGGATATTTTTCCGTTGTTTGCGCCGCGCGGTTTTAACGTGAATAAAGAGCTGGAGCGCTATGTGCGCCGGTTCCAGCCGTCCCCGGGAAACCGCCGCCGAGGTCGTTATTTCACCCGCTTCCGTCGCCCTGCGAGAAGTAGTGTCATTGAGGCGTTGGGCAGTGAGAATTTGCTTCCTGCGATCTTCTTTATCTTTTCCCGCAACGGGTGTGACGATGCGCTCGATCAGTGCTTAGCCGGGGGTGTGGACCTCACATCGAGCCGCGAGAAGCAGGAAATTGCGCTACGGCTGGATGATTTGAGCGAAGAGCTCCCTGCGGAAGATTTAGGTGTTTTGGGCTTTCACAATTTCTCGGCCGGCCTCATGCAGGGCATCGGGGTTCACCACGCTGGACTGATTCCCCAGTTCAAAGAGGTTGTTGAAGAGCTATTTGTCCGCGGGCTTTTGCGGGTGGTGTTTGCCACCGAGACGCTTGCGTTGGGCATCAACATGCCGGCGCGCACAGTGGTGTTAGAGAAGCTCACCAAGTTCAACGGAGAATCCCATGTGCAGATCACGCCAGGGGAGTACACGCAGCTGACCGGGCGTGCGGGACGTCGAGGGATCGACGTTGAAGGACACGCGGTCACTGTGTGGAATCCGCAGATTGAGCTCGCCGATATTGCGGCTCTTGCGTCCAAGCGCACGTATGCCCTTAAGAGCCAGTTCACTCCCACGTACAACATGGCTGCGAACCTGCTCGCACGCATGACAAGCGAAGATGCGAAAAAGGTTCTTGAGACGTCCTTTGCCCAGTACCAGGCCGACGCCGCAGTGGTGGGTCTGGCCAGGAAAGTGAGGTCAAAGGAAGAGACGCTCGCTGGCTACGAGTCTGCAATGGAGTGTTCCTACGGTGACTTCTCAGAGTACGCGGGGTTGCGGAGGACGATTGCGCAGTTAGAGAAGCGAGCGAGCAATCAGCGCAGTAAACTCCGTCAGCGCGATGTGATCGAATCGCTCTCGCACTTGAGCGTGGGAGACACGATCTTCATTCCGAGCCGACGCGGTTTTGGAGCGTGCGTCGTTTTGCAAGCGCTCCGCAACGACGACCACGGGGTGCGCTTGCCTACAGTTCTCACGGAATCCGGGAAAGTGTGGCACTTGCGACCGCACGAAGTCACGGAACCGGCGGTCAAACTGGGCCGTATTAAGATTCCCAAGAAGTTCAATCACAGAGTTGTCGTTCACCGAAGGCAAGTACAAGCCATTGTGGAAGCGGCTCTGGACGAAGGACGCCTGAAGGACCCCGCGGTGGTTCCGCGTTCCAAACACAAAGCACCAACGGTGGGCCAAGAAGAAATCCAGCTCGTTCGCCAGCAGTTGCGCGATCATCCGTGTCATGAATGCCCGGACCGTGAGACCCATGCCCGGTGGGCAGAACGGGCCGCAAAGATTGAGAAGGAGCTTTCAAGCCTCACCCACCAGATTGAGGGTCGTACCTCGTCGATCGCCCACGTGTTCGATCGTGTGTGCAATGTTCTTGTCACGCTGAAGTTCCTGCCGGATGACTCGTGGATTTTGCGCCGCATCTATGGCGAGCGTGACTTGCTCACCGCGATGTCTGTCCGGGCTGGTATCTGGGATCGGCTTACCGAACCCGAGGTCGCCGCTCTGGCATCGAGCTTGGTGTATCAGGCACGTCGCGAAGAAGGAGGAGTTCCGCGGCTTCCGTCAAAACAGTTGCAAGAGGCGTTTGACGAGCTTCAACAGCTGTGGAGTCAACTGTTTCACATCGAAACTGACTCGCGTCTTCCCGTTACGCCCGAACCCGATCCGGGAATGATGAAGGCCATCTTTGCGTGGACAGAAGGCAAGACGCTCAGTAACGCAATGAGGAGTGCCGAATTCTCCGCTGGTGACTTCGTTCGTTGGGCAAAACAGACGTTGGACCTGCTGGGTCAAGTGGAAAACGTTGTCGAACCCGACACCGCCAAAGTCATCAAACGCGCTGCCATGTCGATCCGGCGCGGTGTCGTTCTCGACAGCTAACCGCATAGAGCGGTTCTGGTTCTTATTGTTCTACTTGCGCACGCGCTTGACGATGTTTTCAACATCGGAACCAAACGTCGATTCGGCTGCCAAGTACGTCCACGTAGATGACGGTCGTTTCAAACCGTACGTGTCCAGGTCCACACCTTGCTCGGTGATAGTGACGTCATTGAGAACCTCAACCGATCCATCAACGACATCGTCCCAAAACGACGAGAACACGCGCACGGATTCTGAGTTGAACGCTTCGTGAGGCTTTTCGCGTGCCAGGGTGCGCAAGTGGATACCTTCACGTAGGTCATTCAGGTATGCCAAGTGGTCGACCCAACGCTCGTCGATCTTGAACAGCAACACCGAGGTGATCGCTTGGTCCACAATCGCGTCATCGAGATCCGAATGGCGCTTCGTGAATTCCTCGTCAAGGCGTTCTTTCACTTCGTCAACACCGTGGCCCTTGCGAACCTTGACGCGTCGCTGAAGAACAAGTTGGCGCTGTTTTGCCATGAGCTCGTTGAATCGCCACGTGTCACGGTGGATCGCGGTGTTCTCACCCTCGGCTATGCGCTGAGCGTGCTCCACCATTTGTGCTGCGCGCTTGGAGTCGATGAAACCGGTTTCGTCGCCGTCTTCCACGAACCTTTGAGCGTCTGGAACGCGGTCCAACAGGCTGTCCTCAAGGGAGGTGAAGAACACCGAGGTGCCGGGGTCACCCTGACGGCCGGCACGACCTCGGAGCTGGTCATCCAAACGCGAGGACGGGTACCGTCCGGCGCCGATCACCAAAAGCCCACCCAGGTCAGCAACTTCTTCATCAGCCAGACGAATGTCTGTACCGCGCCCAGCCATCTGAGTGGACACGGTGACAGCTCCCTTAGCGCCAGCTCGCGAAATAATCTCGGCTTCTCGTGAATCATCCTTCGCGTTGAGGACTTCCGTGTCGATTCCGCGTGCTTTCAAACGCGACGCCAAGCTTTCCGATTCCGCAACCGACCGGGTGCCGATCAAAATCGGCCGACCCCTCTTGTGCTGGTCGAGAACCTCGTCAACGATCGCGCGTTCCTTCGACTCTTGGAATGTGTACAGACGATCTGGTTCATCTTCACGCACCGTTGGGACGTTGGGCTCAATGGCGGCGATTTCTAGGTCGTAGAACTCGCGCAGATCATCGCCCACTGCAAGGGCCGTACCGGTCATGCCACACACCGTGGGGTAGCCGTGAATCATCTCTTCAACAGTCATCTGGTCCAGGATTTCTCCGGACTCACTGGTTTCAAGTTTCTCTTTTGCCTCAACCGCGGCTTGCAGGCCGTCGGGCCACCGCTGGAGTTGCGCTACGCGACCACGTGAGTCCGAGATGAGTTTCACCGCACCGTCGACAATGAGATAGTCGACGTCCCGGTGAACCAGGGCCTGTGCATACAGTGCCAAGTTGATCGCCGCGAGGGTATCGGCATCTTCGCCGAACAGTTCAACGTCGAGTGTTTTTTCCGCAAGATCGACACCCTCATCGGTGAGTGAAACAGCCTTGTGGTCCGAGCTCACTTCGAAGTGAACGCCTTCTTCGAGCTTTTCGACAAACCGGGCAATGTGGAAGTTCGCCTCCTCGACGTTCGTGGACCCAGCCAGAACCAGAGGGACACGCGCTTCGTCGATGAGAACCGAATCGGCTTCGTCAACAATGACAACATCCCGAGGTGGTACCCGAGTATCAGCGTCATCTTCAACGAACCTGTCGCGCAACAGATCAAAGCCGATCTCTTGCACGGAACCGTAAACGACCTCGGCGCCGTATGCCTCCCTGCGGGTGGCGTCGTCATCAGATTCCTGAATGGAGGACACGCTCACGCCCAAGAGCTCAAACAGCGGACGCATCCATTCAGCGTCACGGGCCGCCAGATAGTCATTCACACTCACCACGTGGACGTAACGTCCCTGCAGGGCATAACCGGCAGCCGCCATGGCACCCACCAAGGTCTTTCCCTCACCGGTGACCATTTGGACCACCATGCCGTCAAGAAGCGCCACCAAACCACGG
>CABTZC010000035.1 GCA_902489185.1 uncultured Brevibacterium sp.
CGTGGCGGAAGAGCTCCACTTTGGTAGAGCAGCACGCCGCTTAGGGATAGCGCAGTCGCCTCTGAGCCGCTCCATCCGTCAGCTCGAAGACGAAATGGGCGCAGAACTCTTCTACCGCACCACTCGCTCAGTAGAACTTTCACCGGCCGGTGAAGCTCTCTTAGAGCCAGCACTTTTAATTATCAAGAACTGCGACGCACTGGGCCAGTCGGTTCGCTTAGCGTCCACCGGCAATATCGGGTTTATTCGCTTTGGATTCTCCGGCGCATCACTCAATCGCCTCGTGGCCAAACTCGCCAGCACGGCACAACGCGAGTACCCAGGCATAACGTTGCGACCAGAAACCACAACATACGCTGAGGAAGGCTTAGCGCGACTCCGCGACTCAACTCTAGACCTGGCTCTCGTCCGATGGACAGAAACACCGGCAAATATCACCGGTCGGGCAGTCTTGGTGGAGCGTCCTGTCGTCGCAGTCTACAAAGGGCACGCGCTCGCAGAACGAGACATGGTCACCATCAACGACCTCGGGAATGAACCGCTGATCCTTTTGCCGTCCTATCCCATGTCGTCCATGCGCGGGCGCATTGCCTCTTGGTTTGACTCCGCCGGAATCACTCCAAATATCGCACACGAAGTACCTGATTCGTGGCTTATTGGGGCGATGATCAAAGAGCGCATGGGCATCACTATTACCTACGACTCAGTGATGGCAGGGCTTGACGATTCCGCATTGGTGTCGATTCCGCTCAACATCGAGGACACAGATCTTCGAGTATATTTGGCACACCGATCCGATGATGAAAACCCGGCTTTGCAGAATATACTCAAAGTCGCCGACGCGGCTCTACCCACTGCGGAGTAGAATCTTAGCCGCGCGCTAACTCCGAGCTCTAGCCATTACTGCCTCGTCAGCTATCGGTCGCTATTTGCGGAAAGCTCGCTCTTCAGAATCTTTAGACAGCCCGTGAGCTTTTTTGTAGTCCAACCACTCATTGAGCAGGCTATCCTTAGCCGGTGCGTCTTCAATGAATTCTTCCCAACCCTTCTGAAGCGCCTTTTCACGCTCGAGCAGTTCGTCCTGCTTACGTTGCGCGTCTTCGGACCATCTGCCATTTTCTTTTAACCATCTGACCAGACCTGGGTGATACGGGGCTTCAGAAGGCATGTCTTCAACCTTTTCAGGGTTCCACCTGGGGGTGTTGATGGTCGCGTTCTCATATGTGGAGAACGTCTTCGCCATAGAACTCACCAAATGGTAAATTTCATCTTCGCTGGTGTCCGCATACGCCACAATCGGGAGAGTATAAACAAATCCATTTATTGATTCGCCCTTTGCTAAAGCTGGCGCATTTTCGAATCCATCTACGGTAACCGAAGGCGCAATCTGCTGAACGCGCTCTAGAGCTTCGGCGTCAGAAGCATCCAGCTCGATCCAACTGAGGTCCACTTGTGATTCGAGCTCAAACAACGTGGGTCCATACACCTGGTAGTACAAAGTGTCGATCTTGCCTTGCTTCAAAGCTTCTGGCTGTTCCGAGTAGGACACTTTCACAAACTCAACGTCTTCAGTAGTGAGCCCGCCATACGCAAGATATGCCGCAATCTTCTGATTCAGTGACGGGTTCGCTGACACCAACGGAACTTTCTTACCTTTAAGGTCAGCAGGAGTCTTGATACCGTCTTTTTTCCGAGTGAGCATACTGTGCGGACTTAATGGCGCCCACACCACACGAGTAGATTGCGGACCCCAATCTTTGTTTGCAAACTCGTTAATTCCCTCGAACCCAAAGATGTACTCATCTCCCAGCCGTCCCATCTGAGACGCCCCGGAGCGGATTGCACCAACTCGGCCAATGGCCGTGTCCGAAGTAATGATTCGTAGGCGCGCGCCCGTGTCTTTAGAAACGGCGCTGGAGACAGCCGCTAGGTCCGCATACGTTGCTGTACCCGCCCCATACGTTGAAAAGACGAGTGGATCCCGCAGGCCGTTGACCATCTTTGGCTCCGACGCGCCACACGCAGTCACCACAAGCGCAACAACACATGTGCATGCAAGGTTGATGAGACGGCGCGACCAGCGTTTCGCTGTTTGGTTACGCATGTGTTTTCCCTTCTATACGCTTGAAAATCATGGTCACAATCGCAATGACTGCGCCAACACCTACACCAATCAACCCAATCGCTGGTGAAGGCCAGAGCATGATGAGCCCAGCACCGGCTAGCAACACGCGAGAAACCACGGACAGATGAGCACGCGTAATTGTCAAATAGCCTTCAAAAGCAGATGCCAATAGATACACCCCACCAAAGGCCATCAGGACCGAGGTTGCAATCTCCACGATTCCAGCCTGCCCCACAAGCGCAGGGTTCAGAACGAATGCGAACGGAACAACATATTTGACGGCCCCTAAACGCATGGATTGGAGAGCAGTCTGCATGGGCGGCGCACCCGAAATGTTAGCTGCCGCGAACGAAGCGAGCGCCACCGGTGGCGTGATATATGAAACGGTTGCCCAGTAAATAACAAACAGGTGAGCTGCGATCGGGTTGATTCCCAAGTTCGTCAGGGCCGGAGCCATGATGATCGCCAGGAAAACGTAGACCGCAGAAACGGTCATCCCCATTCCCAAGACAAACGAGGTGAGAGCACCTGCGATCAAAATTAGGAAAACGTTGTCGCCTACAACAGAAATGAGCTCACCAGCTAGCGACAGCGAGACACCGGTCATCGACAACCCACCGACGATAAGGCCCACACCCGCGATGACACCGATGATTTCTGCGATCGTCTTGCCACTGGCAAGGACAAAATTAAGAAATGATTCCGGTGTAAGCTTATTTTCCTTCTGAAAAAGCATGGCAACCAAGAGAAACAGCACAACCCAGTAAGGCGCCTGGTTCTCATTAACTTTAAGAACCAGAAGAGTCATAAGGCCGAACAGTGCAGCGAGATAAACCCAGCCAGAGGTCAGAGTAGCGAAGAACTTAGGGAGCTGGCCCTTAGGCATGCCGACGAGTCCCCTGCGCGCGGCATAGCCGTCAACCTGCATGAGAATTCCCCAGTAGTACAACGCTGCAGGGATCGTAGCGGCCAAAGCAATCTGCGCATATGGAACTCCAACAAAAGACACCATAAGAAACGCTGCCGTTCCCATAACTGGTGGCATGATAGTCCCCCCAGTTGCGGCTGTTGCTTCGATACCACCGGCAACTGTCGGGCTGAACCCTGAGCGTTTCATGGCAGGAATCGTCATAGGACCAGTTGTCAGCACATTTGAGACAGCCGATCCGGACATCATCCCCATTGCGCTGGAACTAACTACACATACTTTGGCCGACCCACCTCGGACGCGGCCAAACATGCTCATTGCGAAATTGTAGAAAAACTGGGCACCACCAGAGTGTTGCAGAGCCACGCCAAACAACAGAAAACCAATGAGCACACTTCCGGCAGTTTGAAGCGGTAACCCCAGGATCGAGTCCACGCCAAGGGCGTGGATTTGTCCGGTTGTTTTCACTGGGTACGGTGTGCCCTGCAAGAAAGGAACCGGAACAAACGAAGCGAATAGAGGATAGATACTAAACACACCAGCAATAACTGTCACGACCCATCCGGCGGTGCGTCGCAAAGCTTCCAGAACTACGGCCCACAGGATGAAGGAAGCAGTGGTTGCTATAGGAGGGGCAATGTAGTCCCAACCTCGTGTGAGGATACGTTCACCGTTTACCCCCAAGTACACACACGTCACGAGCGTGACGAGTGCAATCGCGACGTCATGCCACGGCACTTGTGCGCGAGAACCCGTGGCGCCCTTCACAGCCGGGAACAGAAGAAACACGATGGGCAGAAACGCCGCCAGTATCAAATACAGATATTGGTTCGTTAGGAGCGAGCCCCCAAGTCCTAAAAAGAAGGCTTGGTTGATGGCTAGTCCCAAGCCCACAATGGTTAAGCAGACTACGACTATTTTCCAGGGCAGCGCGAGCGGGCTCTTAAACACCGGCTCAGAGTGTGGGTCTGTAGCTGCTTCTGCTGTGCTTGAACCCGAAATGGGCTGGGCAGTTTTCTGGTTCATAGATACCTCTAACATCCTTGGCAGGGGCAGATATTCGGATTTTTATTCTTCTGGTTTAAGTCAGGCGCAGCCTGGCATGACGGTAGAAGCGTTCCACTGATGATTCACGCATGTACCCCATCCCTCCGAAGATCTGGACGCCGCGGTCTGCAACTCGGCCTAGCATTTCTGAGGCAAACAGTTTGCATGAGCTGGGACCCAGTTTGCGGTCGGTTTCTACATCCCATCGGCGAGCAGCGGCTCAGCACCACTTCACGTGCGGCAGATAGCGCAGCGTAGGACTCTGCCGACATCGCCTGTGCGAGCTGAAATTGGCCGATTGTTTGTCCGCTTTGTTTCGCAAGCTGGGCATGTGCGATCGAATCATCCAAAATTCGCGTCGCCTGCCCCGCAATCCCGTTGTTGGTTTCAAACAACGAGCGAAACGCCGGAGTGGTGTAGCCAAGCTCGAAAGCGAGCTGCGCGTCTTGGTAAGCATTGAGGCCGAGCCCGCCGAACTCTTCGGGGATTGACCAACCTAACAGTCCCATAGCGGTGGCGTCATCACGGATTTCTTGAGGTACCTGGTCGTGTTCCTCAATTTCGAGTTCTCGTGGGACTACACGGTTTCGACCAAAATCGCGCACGGTCGAAAGCACATCTTGAAGATCGGAGTCGTCCATGAGTCCTCATTTCCAGGTTGTAGGTAGCTACGCTTCGCAGGAAGATCATCATCGAATACTTCGTTCGTGAAGCAACAACCAAAACTATCTTGCCTAGATCGTACACTAATCAACCTTGATTATGTTTATTTATGTCGCAATTGATCGCATTGGGTACCTTGAGAGGCTCGCTCGCACCGCGTCCCACACCTCGGACAGATTGTGATTTCACTACCGAAGGACACTGCTGGTCCTCAAACCCAACTGGGTGATTTCAGCAACGAGCGCGCAAGCTCGCGCACGTTTCCTCATCGACGGGTTCGATGGCTCTCACTACGTCATGAGCTACGAACAGTAGCCCCACCCCAAAACACAAAAGTGCCCCGAACCAAAACCGGTTCGGGGCACCCTTAAAGAAGCGTCTTATGCGCGAAGGTCGGAAGTGTCGATCGGGACACCAGGACCGTTAGTGGTAGTCACGGTTGCCTTGGTGATGTAACGACCCTTCGAAGACGAAGGCTTCAGACGAAGAACTTCATCCATTGCAGCCTTGAAGTTCTGCTGCAACTGCTCTTCGGTGAAGGACACCTTTCCAATGATGAAGTGCAAGTTCGAGTGCTTGTCCACGCGGAACTCGATCTTACCGCCCTTAATGTCGGACACTGCCTTAGCAACGTCCATGGTCACGGTACCGGTCTTAGGGTTAGGCATGAGGCCACGTGGACCCAGAACCTTACCCAGACGACCGACCTTACCCATCATGTCGGGGGTTGCAACAGCAGCGTCGAAGTCAGTCCAACCACCAGCTACCTTTTCAAGCAGGTCATCGGAGCCAACGTAGTCAGCACCTGCTTCTCGGGCAGCTTCCGCACGGTCACCAGCAGCGAATACCAGGACCTTAGCAGTCTTACCAGTTCCGTTCGGGAGGTTGACGGTGCCTCGCACCATCTGGTCGGCCTTACGTGGGTCAACACCCAGGCGCAGGGCAACTTCGACGGTTGCGTCGAACTTTGCAACCGAAGTTTCCTTTGCCAGTGCAACTGCCTGCTCTGGCGCATAGTATGTTTCAGCCTGAATCTTTTCGGCTGCGGCCAAGTAGGCCTTTGAGCGCTTTGCCATCTGCTATCTCCTTGCAGTTGTGGTCTGGGCCGCGCAGGCCCTACCACTAAATAAACTTCTTAGACTTCTACGTCCGTGGTGATACCCATGGAACGTGCAGTACCAGCAACGATCTTCGACGCTGCTTCAATGTCGTTCGCGTTGAGGTCAGGCATCTTGGTTTCAGCGATTTCACGCACCTGGTCCTTAGTGAGGTGACCCACCTTAACCGTGTGAGGAGTTGCCGAACCTGACTTCAGACCAGCAGCCTTCTTAATGAGCTGAGCTGCAGGAGGAGTCTTGGTAATGAACGTGAACGAACGGTCTTCGTAAACAGTAATTTCAACCGGAACGATGTTTCCACGCATGTTTTCTGTCGCAGCGTTGTACGCCTTGCAGAACTCCATGATGTTGACACCGTGCTGACCCAAAGCTGGACCAACTGGAGGAGCTGGATTAGCAGCACCTGCCTGGATCTGCAGCTTGATCAGACCGGTTACCTTCTTCTTGGGAGGCATTGTGGTCCTTAATCTTGACTGTCTTCACGACTTCTGACGTGAAGGTGCGATTGTGAGAATCCGATAGTCCTCACAATCAAACTCCAACATTATTCCACGTATCACGCGGGAATGGAAACTGAAGTCGCGCAACTCACAGTTGAACGACCTCGGCGCTTAACAACAGCGCACACTCTGGTTAGATCTTTGAAACCTGCCCGAATCCCAGCTCAACTGGGACATCGCGTTCGAAGATCGAAAGCAGTACCGTGAGCTTCTGCTGTTCCGGGCGAATTTCCTGGATGGTTGCGGGGTGGCCCTCAAAGGAACCTTCCTTAACCATAACCGTTTCGCCGACTTCAAACTCGACAACGATCTCGGAACCGCTTGCAGCCTCGGCAGCCTTCTGCGCTTCGCCTTCTTCAGCGGCACGTTCAGCTTCATGCTCTTCAATGACCGGCGCCAGCATGGAAACAACTTCGTCCATTGTCAGCGGGATCGGGTCATACGCGTTCCCCACGAACCCAGTCACGCCTGGCGTGTGGCGAACGACACCCCACGACTCGTCCGTGAGTTCCATGCGCACCAGCACGTATCCGGGGATACGCACGCGGCGCACTGTCTTGCGCTGAGCGTTCTTGACCTCAACGACTTCTTCCATGGGGACCTGGACTTCGAAGATGTAGTCTTCCATGTCCAAGCTGACGGTACGGTTCTCCAGGTTCACCTTCACCCGGTTTTCGTATCCCGCGTAGGAGTGGATGACATACCAGTCGCCCTCTTTCATGCGAAGTTCGCGCAAGAATTCCTCGCGGGCGTCCGAGGTGTCATCAACGTTGGTCTCGTCAGCGTTGGTTACAGCGTCGCTGTCCGCAGGCGCAGTAGCTTCCTCCGCCTGCGCGGTCTCGGCAACTTCCGTCGCTTCCGCGGCTTGTGCGGTCTCGTCAGCTTCCGAGATGTTCTCCGACAACGTTTCTCCTTTTATGAGTTACTTAGGGTGATGTAGCGGTCGCAGTCGCTTACCACAACGGCCAGATAGGCGTGCGTGCGAACGCGAAGCCAATGAGCTTGCCGAAGACGAAGTCAACTGTCAACACGATCACGATCATCACAACGACAAAGCCCAGAACTACACCAAACATATTGATCAGTTCTTTACGAGTTGGAGTGACAACCTTCTTCAGCTCCGACATGACTTCTGCAAAAAAACGAGCGATCGTACCAAAGAAACCACGACGCTTGTGGTCTACGGCTTCGGTGCCTTTGCCTGATTCTGCCACGCGTCCTCACTGAAGTAGTCGTTTTACTTTCCTGAGCAGGGGTGACAGGACTCGAACCTGCAACCTACGGTTTTGGAGACCGTTGCGCTACCAATTGCGCCACACCCCTAAGCCTCGTATGGCCCAGAAGTTCACTCAGTACGTACCGAGTGAATCTACCGAACTGAAAGCTTACATGGTTGACCGGTGTTTCGTCGAACCGGCCAGTTCTAACCACGCCTCACATCACACTAACCACCTACACTAAGGCCATGGTGAATGATCCTGCACCCGTCACTACCGAACAGCTGAACCAGCTGCCCAAAGCACACCTCCACTTGCACTTCACAGGTTCACTCACGGTGGCGAAACTCCAGGAACTGGCGCAGAGCCGCAACGTGAGACTCCCCCGGGTCCTCATGCGCCACGATCCCATGCGCCTCTCCCCTGACCGGCGCGGATGGTTCCGCTTCCAGCGCCTCTACGACTCGGCCCGCACGGTCGTGCAAGGTGAAGACGCATTGCGCGCAGTCGTCGCTAATGCCGCCATCCTAGACAGGGCAGAAGGCGTCCGCTGGCTCGAACTCCAGGTGGATCCCACGGGCTACGCCGGCAAAATGGGTGGCATCACGCCCGCCCTCGAGGTCGTCCTCGACGAAGCCCGCAACCAGTCGGATGACACCTTTGGGGTAGCGATTATCGTTGCCGCCTCGCGCATGAAACACCCGCTGGACGCCCGCACGCTGGCCCGTTTGGCCGCCCGGCACGCAGGCAACGGCCCCGGCACTGTTGTTGGCTTTGGCCTATCCAATGACGAACGGTCCGGCGACACCGCTTCCTTCGCCCGCGCATTTGAGATCGCCCGGAAAGCCGGCCTCGCTTCATTTCCCCACGGCGGTGAGCTTTTAGGCCCCGAACACATCCGCACCACACTGGGCGCCCTGAACCCCACCCGCTTGGGTCACGGAGTGCGCGCCGCGGAAGACCCGCAGTTACTAAATACCCTGGTTTCCCGAGGTGTGGGTTTGGAAGTCTGCCCCTCCTCGAATGCGTCGTTGGGGGTGTATCCCACCGCCGAGGACGTTCCCCTTCGCACGTTGGTGCGCGCGGGTGCGAAAGTGGCGCTGGGCGCCGACGATCCACTGATCTTCGGCCCGCGCATCACCGAACAGTACGCGATCGCTCATCGGATGGGGTTTACCGCCTCGGAGTTGGCGCAACTTGCCCGCGACTCCTTCACCATTTCCACGGCACCCCGCCACATTGTCACCCGCGCACACGCCGATATCGACGCGTGGGAAGCGCACGTGACCGGCCACTCACGCTAGTTAGATTCTCTAAATCTGGCACCCCACGAAGTTCGGTTCCGGGTGCATCGTGATGCCATAGGCCTGGGCCACTCCGTCGCGAATGTGCCGGGCGAGCTCCACGATGTCGTCCGCCCGCGCCTGGCCACGGTTGGTCAGCGCAAGCGTGTGCTTGGTGGACAGGGATGCGCGGTCGTTGAGCGCGAATCCTTTGTCGAACCCCGCGTGGTCAATGAGCCACGCCGCCGAGGTCTTCACCACATTTTCGTCCACCTCACCTGTAGTGGGGTTGCGGACAGGGTAGGTGGGTGCGCCCTCAGGCACGTGCGGGTCACCGGGTTCGGGGTTGGCCGGAAGGATGGGGTTGGTGAAGAAGGAACCTGCCGACCATGTGTCGTGGTCCTCAGGGTTAAGCACCATTCCCTTGGAGGCCCGAAGCCGCACAACAGCTTCACGCACCTCGGCAAGCGGGGCACTCTCACCGATCTCCACTCCCAGGGCCGTAGCCAACTGCCCATATCGAACAGGAGCAGATTCCCCCGCCCGCTCAAGCTCAAACTCGACGTCCAGGACGATGTAGCGTGGCTGCCCCAACTGGGCCGCCGAGGTTTTCAGCAAACTGGTGCGGTACCCAAACTCCAATTCGTCCGGCGCGCACTCACGCACCTCGCCTTCGACCCTGTCGAAAAGGGTGACGGAACTGATCAGTTCTGCGACCTCTGCGCCGTAAGCCCCCACATTTTGCACGGGCGTGGCGCCCACAGAGCCGGGGATCCCGGACAGGGCCTCCAACCCGCGGAGCCCCAAACCGACCGTGTGCTTGACCAGCTCGTCCCACGTGACCCCAGCCTGCGCACGCACCCGCACATGTTCACCCTCACCGGCAACTTCGGTGATGCCTTGGGTGCGAATCAGACACACGGGACCGCGGAACCCGTCGTCGCTAATCAGCAGGTTTGACCCGCCACCAATGAACAGGACGGGTTCAGTCCCAGGCGTCAGCGGGTGGTCGGCGCAGAAGCGAATGAGCTGGTCACGGGTGGTGACCGTGGTCAGGCGTGGCGCCGGGCCACCCACCCGCAACGTGGTCAGTTCAGCCAGGTTCACTTGATGCGAGCCTTCACTTGCGTGCGACCCAGGACAGCGGTGTTGTCGACCTTGACGTCGACGTCGAAGCGCGCAGTGCCGGCTTCTTCGTCGATTGCGCCCACGCGAATGGCCGAGGTGAGTGTCACCGTTGGCTGCTCCGGGCTGCCGGATTCTGCGTCGGGGACTACTACCGGGTTGGTGAAGCGGGTGCGATAGTCCAGGATGGCGCCCGGGTCGCCCAGCCAGTCGGTCAGAGGTGTCACTGCGGTGGCCATGGTGAGCATGCCGTGGGCAATCACGTTGTCCAAGCCCACTTCTTTTGCGAAGCGTTCGTTCCAGTGGATCGTGTTGAAGTCGCCAGAAGCTCCGGCGTATTTCACCAGGTCAGCGCGGGAAAGTTCGATGGTTGCGGTCAGGACTTCCTGTCCCACTTCCAGCGTTGCTGGCGAACCCGCTTCAACGTGCGCGTTGGATGTGATGTTAGGCATCGTCGCCTCCTCGTACAACGATCGTGGACGTCACTGTCACAACCGGCTCGTCCGTGCGTGCGTCGGTGAGTTCGGTGCGAGTGGTGATCATTGCGTGGCCACCGGCTTCACGAATTCCATCGACAAAGCACTCCGCGTTCAGCAGGTCACCTGCAACAACCGGGCGGGTGTACGTGAACTGCTCTTGACCGTGAACAACACGCGAAAAGTCGATGCCCGCTTCTTCTGACGCGATGTAGAGGGCTTCCGCTCGCTGCGCGATCGTCACCGGGAAGGTGGGTGGGGCTACTTGGGCGCTGTAGCCGAGGTCTTTCGCGGCTTGAGCGTCGAAGTGCGAGGGGTGGGTGGCGCCGACTGCGCGTGCGAATTCTGCGATCTTTTCTTGGCCCACTTCAACCGGCTTGTCCAACCGGTAACTGGACCCTTGGAGGTCTGTATTCACTGCCATGGCTCAAGCCTATCGTTTTGCCTCTGTGAGGTCAGGTTGGTTGGTCCTCGCAGGGTGGTTCCAACCACCCGGGTGGGCGCCAAAACCACCTACCTCCCTCCCTAGTGGAAGCTCTGCCGCCAAAAATACTATGACTCACATCACATGTTGGGCGTGAAGGGATCCAACAGTGATCGACCCTTAAGGAGGAGGGCATGGCTCCTGAATCTACAACTCACGATGTAGAAGTACTCGGCATTGACGCCGGCGGTACGATGACCGACACCTTCTACGTTGATTCCAACGGAGATTTCGTCGTCGGCAAGGCACAATCAAACCCTGACGACGAGTCTGTTGCAATTCTCAACTCGTCCGCAGACGCCTTAGCACCCTGGGGCATCACCGATCTCAACGATGCGATCGGCAGCCTTGTCACCGGTGTGTACTCAGGTACCGCAATGCTTAACCGCGTTGTGCAACGCAAAGGTCTGCGCTGTGGACTGATCGTCAACAAAGGTACGGAAGACTATCACCGGATGGGTCGCGCCCACATAGTCACACCGATAAGAGAGGATTGGAGCCACAGGCCGAGAAGCGGCCCCAAGTCCATGCCCTCCAGGGTGGTTTCCAGCTCCGCCATCATATC
>CABTZC010000036.1 GCA_902489185.1 uncultured Brevibacterium sp.
CGTTTGAGTTCGTACCTGCGGCTGCTTCCCCGGCAGTCGCAGGAATGGGTGCGTTGTTAGCAACGGCAGCGGCATCGCCCGAAGTCTTCTTTGGGTCAACCAGAACGAGTTTTGCATCGGATGCGGCCGTATCCCCAAGGACACGCATCTGGATGTTTGAAGCCCCGGCTACCACATATGGTTCGGTTCCTGGGCGGCCTTCGCCCGTGTTCTCTTGATCGATTTCTTTCCACGCACCCCATGTGCCACCGCTCTTGGTGCGTACTTCGAATGTGACGTTCGCGTCTCCGATATAAGACACACCGACAACCGAGGGGTTCCCGGCCGGCACCTTGACAACCTTGGAAATCGAGGCGATGTTCACCCCGTCCTCGGTCTTGTCTTTAGCCGATCCACTGATTGACGGTGCCGAGGTCTCAGGGGCCTGCGTTGGAGACGGCTCTTGTGAAGGGGCCGGCTTTTGAGAAGCTCGTGGCTTCTGAGCCGGTGCTGGACGTTGCGCAGGCGTTTCACTGGTAGAGCCGCCTAGACCCGGCTTTTCGTTTGGTTCTGCCGAACCCTGGGAGTTCGCACCTAGCCCCATGTTCTGTGCCATAAAGACACCGGGCAGGTTACGTATATTGCGGTTCTGCACGCTCGCGGTTGAGTTGGAAGATTCGCGTGCACCGGGTTCGTCGATACCTTTTTCATCAACACGCGTAAGCGGCATTTCGTCCACGCTTGGACGGGCCACTGATGCATTGGCGCCCTGTGGCGCTCCAAATGTACTTACCGCTACGGATGCGACGGCTAGCGCCGCTAAGGGCGTTCTTATTCTCATCGTTCAAGCCTTATCGAGGAAGTCGGGAAGTGAGGCTAACGCGGAGGCTGTCGCTGGCAACGACACTCCAACATCTCAAAATTGTTACATATTTTTCCGGCGTGTCGAGTTGAGAATAAGAAAATTTGGAAATTACAAGAATGTTGTTCCGCGTGTTGACGCGGAACACGCGGAACAAAAAATTGTTACTTTACTTCGCAGATCGCTTTGTCGTTTTCGTCATCATCGTTACGTTTGGGCTCTGCGAGCGTGTCCGTGCCCATTGCGTAAAATGACACTTCTGAAGGTGCAGCAAACCCCTGTTTGTCAGCCTTTGCGTTCTCTTCGCTTTTGGCGATCGCTTCTTGCACGAGCGAATGCACCTGATCAAAATCCGGGTGCGCTGGCTTTACCCGAGGTGGGCTCAAGTTCAGTTTGCCCAGCTTGTGGTCACGCGTTTTTTGCGCAAGATCGACGAAATAATCGAGCTGGCTCCGTGGCACGTCAGTTGACACTACTTTAGGTGCTGCACCTGCAATCTTTTGGAATCGAGCAAGCACTGTAGCCGGGTCCAGCTGCGTCAACATGGCTTCTTGCACACACCGTTGGCGCGTCATGCGCTCGTAATCGGAAGCGAACTCACGGGAACGCGCGTACCACAGGGCATGGTAGCCGTCGAGGTGGATGTTCTCTCCGGGCTCGATCCAGCCTTTAGGCGGTCCGTGTTGCCCAGTGCGCGGATTGGTTTTCGATGAAATGGGCACACGCACATGACTGGTGAGCTTAATTCCGCCCATCGCATCGATGAGTTGTTCAAAGCCTTTGAGATCGATCATGGCGTAGTACTGAATCTTCAGGCCGGTAACGCCTTCCATGGCTTGTTTGGTGGCCTGAATTCCTGCTGATGGCCCGTCATCTGGAAAAAGCGACGCATTTTCCTCACCGAGCTGGTAGACAGCGTTGAGCAGACACTCGTCTCCACAGTTGTAGCCGTTGGGGTATTTCTGTGCCAACGGGCTCCCATCAGGGAATGGCACATTCTGCATGTTGCGAGGCAAGCCAATCGAAACCGCAGCACCGGTTTTTGCATCAATGGAAACAACCGACAAAGAGTCGGGGCGAACACCGGTTCTTCCTTTTCCAGCGTCCGACCCCAATAGAGCAATGTTGTATCGACCATCAGCGGCCTTTTCGACTTTGCGCGAATTGAAAATACTGTTGAGCAGTTGACGACCGGAGTTCAGAGTGGTGACACCGTAGGTGAACGCGCCCCCCACGACGAGGACGCTCACCAACGCGGCTGACAGAAAAACCGGACGCGTTCTTTTTCCCAACGACACAACGCGCACCAACCGTACGGTGTCTAACAGACACAGGACCCACACAACACCCACAAGGATTGCGAATGCCATCAGTGGAATCAGGACGAAGCTACTGGTGGCCAACGAAATGAGCCATTGTTTACGGACAATCGCCAGAATGAGGACGACAAAAAGAAGAGCCCAAGTCACGAGAGTGACGCGGAGCGCAAAACGTCCCATTTTCCGGTTTCCCAGCATGGTTTGCACGGAGCCCGGAATGAGGGCGCTTGTGAGCAAGAGAACCCAGCCACGCCGATTGCGAACTTCTTCAGAAGCGAAGCGCGGATTTCGCAGGGGGTCGACGTACTTGAGCTGTCTGCTCACAAGCGTCCTTTCTTTTACAGTTACAGCTTGATTAGCCCAGGAGTTTACGGCCCATCACCAAGCGCTGAACCTGGTTGGTGCCTTCGTAGATCTGGGTGATTTTGGCATCACGCATCATGCGCTCAACTGGGTGGTCGACCACATACCCGGCACCGCCCAAGAGCTGAACGGCATCCGTGGTGATTTCCATCGCGACATCGGAGGCGTACGCCTTTGCCGCAGCGCCAAAGAAGCTCAGGTCGTCATCGTTGCGTTCAGACTTTGCTGCCGCAGCGTATGTGAGCTGTCGTGCCGCTTCGAGTTTGGTCGCCATGTCGGCGACCATGAACTGGATCGCCTGGAAATCAGCAATGCGCTTACCAAACTGTTTGCGTTCCTTGACGTAGTCGATTGCGTAGTCGAGCGCACCCTGTGCGACTCCCACAGCCTGTGCTGCAATCGTCACGCGTGTGTGGTCAAGGGTCTTGAGTGCGATCTTCAGACCCTGCCCTTCTTCACCGACCCGTCGGCTATCTGGGATCCAGCAATCTTCGAAGAACAGTTCGCGAGTAGGCGAGCCTTTAATGCCCAGCTTGCGTTCTTTCTCGCCGAAGCTGAAGCCTTCGTCGCCCTTTTCCACCACGAATGCCGTGATGTTGTTCCCGCGTTTTCCGTCTGGGTCAGTAACGGCCATGACCGTGTAGAACTCGCTGATGCCGGAATTGGTGATCCACGTCTTCACGCCGTTAAGAACCCAACCGTCGCCGTCGCGCACTGCGCGCGTCTTCATGCCAGCGGTGTCAGATCCAGCTTCACGTTCAGACAGCCCGTAGCTAAAGCCTTCGCCGCGCGCTAGACGCGGAAGGTATGCCTGCTTGACTTCCTCGCCACCGCCAATGATGACCGGCATTGAGCCCAGCTTGTTCACAGCCGGGATGAGCGAGGATGACATACAACCGCGGGCGACTTCTTCAATCACAATCGCGGTAGCAAGCGCATCCGCTCCCACACCCCCATATTCTTCACCCACGTGCGGAGCAAAGAAGTCGGTTGCGATCAGCGCGTCGTGAGCTTCCTGTGGGTAGCGTGAGTCAGCGTCAACTTCGGCTGCAAAAGGCGCGATCTTGTTTTCGACAACATCGCGTACTGCTGCACGAATCTCTTCGTGCTCTTCGCTGAGCTTGTACAGATCAAACATGAGGCTCCTTCTGTGTACCTTCAAGCTTCTGGGTAAGCGCCCGCCCTTTGTCGCGCGCCTGGGTGTACAGATCTTCACGGTATGTGTCGAGACGGGCGCGAAGCGCGCTCGCCTCATCGTCTGCACCTGAGGCAAGAATACGGGCGGCGAGCAACCCGGCATTTTTTGCTCCGCCAATCGACACAGTTGCCACGGGCACTCCCCCAGGCATTTGCACGATCGACAGAAGCGAATCCATCCCGTCGAGGTATTTCAGCGGGACCGGAACACCAATTACGGGCAGGCTAGTCACCGACGCAATCATTCCCGGCAAGTGTGCCGCACCTCCAGCACCGGCAATGATGACCCGTAGTCCACGCTCGGCCGCACTACTTCCCCACTCGATCATGTCGTGAGGCATCCGGTGAGCAGACACGACCTCGGCGGTGAAGTCGATTCCCAACTCGCTGAGGACGTCAGCGGCGACAGACATGACGGGCCAGTCTGAATCGGACCCCATTACGATTCCTACAGTCATGCTTTCTCCGTTCGGTTAGGCCAAGGGTTGTCGTCAACCCCAGCGATAAACTCAGCGGCGTGGAGAGCGCGACGGGCCACGTCCTCGGGGTCTTCCCCGGTCACGTTCACATGTCCCAGCTTGCGTCCCGGGCGCACCGACTTACCGTACATGTGCACTTTGGCACGCGGATCGTGAGCGAGTACGTGCAGGTACGCGTGGTACAGGTCGTCACGGTCAGCACCCAACACGTTTCCCATCGCGGTGTACGGGGCCAGCGGTGCGGGGTCACCCAGCGGCAAGTCCAAAATTGCGCGCAGGTGTTGCTCAAACTGACTGGTCACCGATCCATCTTGTGTCCAGTGGCCGGTGTTGTGTGGACGCATGGCCAACTCGTTGACCAGGTAGCCGTCTGCGGTCTGGAACATCTCAAGGGCCATGACACCGGTGACGTCGAGCGCATGCGCCAATGTCAAAACATCCTGCGTGATCGTTCGGGCCAGATCTGCTTCCAGACCGGGAGCAGGCGCGACCGCTTCGTAACAGATGCCGTCCTTCTGCCGGGTTGCAACAACTGGCCACACGGCTGTCTGCCCAGACGGCGAGCGCCCCACCATCACGGCCAATTCGCGGGTGAAGTCGATCAGTTGCTCCGCTAAGAGGGGGCCCGAACCGAACCAGTCAGATACCGCTTCGAGGTCAGCTTCAGAGCGGATGAATGCGACTCCGTGCCCGTCGTATCCACCCGTGGGGGTTTTCAGAACTGCTTCCCCGTGTTCGCGTAAAAATGCACCGAGGTCATCCACAGTTTCGATCTGTGCCCAGCGTGGATTTGGGAGCCCCAGTTCATCTACCTTGGCTCGCATCTTCAGTTTGTTCTGTGCGTACTGCAGGGCGTGCGGGCCAGGGTGGACATTGAAACCTTCATCAATGAGGCGTACCAAATGGTCGTTGGGAACGTGTTCGTGATCAAACGTGACGACGTCGACCGTGCTAGCGAATTCTTTGAGCGTCGCGTAGTCCGTGTAGTCGCCCACGGTGACATGTGAAGACACCTGGGTGGCGGGACCGTCAGCGGATTCGGCTAGAACATGAAAATGAACACCAAGAGCTTCAGCTGCCGGCGCCATCATGCGCGCAAGCTGTCCAGCTCCGATTACACCTACTCGTGGAAAACTCACGTTCTCACTCTAGCTACCACTCGACAGGATCGTGTGGTGGCCCGCCGGACAACTCACGTATCTTGTGTGAAATTGTCAGAGCTTTCCACGTCTACGCACTAGAATCGGCGTGGACGTTTTTTCAGTTGCAAGGGATGTACATGAAGCTTCGCCGTGAGACGTTGCGGGTTGCCAAATTTTCGGTAGTTGGCACCGTAGCGTTCATCGTGGATTTCTTAGTGTTCAACCTATTGCGTTTGGAAGTTTTCCACCTGGGTCCAGTGTGGGCCAAGATCATTTCAGTAACGCTGGCGACTACGGTGTCGTGGTTGGGGTCCAGGTACTGGACGTTCACGGATGGGCGGAATAAGTCCAAGACAAAAGAGGCCGTGTATTTCTTTTCCGTGAACGGGGCAGGTTTGCTGATTGCTTTGGCGTGCCTGTGGGTGTCTCACTACCTTCTAGGGTTGCGTTCAGCGCTGGCTGACAATATTTCTGGCAATGTGGTGGGCGTGCTGCTGGGCAACGTGTTCCGCTACTTTATGTACAGGTTCTTCGTATTTAAGCCCGCTCCTCAGAGAGAACGGCTCGACGTGTAGTCACGGGCGAAGCACAATCAGGGGGATCGCGAGTTCGTCAGCCGTGATACCGCCGTGGTGGCCTCGGAGTTTCAAAGCGGACGGACTGTCGCTTCGGGAGTCCACAATCGCTGTCCCAGCTTCACTGATGACCACGACGTCACCGATCCGGCCCAGGTTCTGCGTGCGCACCGGCCCGAACCACCCGTCTGTTACCGCCTGATTGCGGACCATCGCGTGGACGCGACCGGCACCAATTTCATTGATTGCCGAGGCGGTCTCCTGTGGGCGCGGGGTGTACAGGTGGGTTGCGCGCGGCTCCCCACCAACTGCGCTGACAAGTTCACACACTTCCGGGTGGTCAGCTAAGTCAATCCGAGCGTCATAGTCGACGTTGACCATGCCGTGATCAGCGGTGATGAGAAGTTGTGCATCGCTGGGAAGGCTGTTGGCCAAGCGCGCGAGTCCGGCGTCTACTGCTTCAAGTTCAGCTGTCCACGCGTGCGAGTCGGTGCCTTTTCCGTGCCCGGTCTTGTCGAGTGCACCCCAGTAGAAGTAGATGAGGCGTTGTCCGGGTTTCTTCGCTTCTTCCACCGCATGCTGTACCCGTTGGTCGAATTGGTGCGAACCACGGAATGTGCCACCGCGCAGGGAAGCCGCGTTGAGACCTCGGCCCACAAATTTAGGCTCTCCCAAACTGACAACGTCGACCCCGTTACCGTGCAGGCGCTCAAATAGTGTGGCGTCAGGGACCCACGTGTGGGGGTCCCGCGCGGTGTTCCATGTGAGCTGGTTGAACACGTCGTCGGTTTCTGGGTCTTTGAGTTTGTACCCCATGACGCCGTGGGCCCCCGGTAGCAGCCCCGTTCCCAACGATGACAAGGAATTGGCCGTGGTGGACGGAAAGCCGGCAGAAAATTCACGGACCGAATCTCGCACCGATCTCAAGAACGGGGCGTATGCCCACGATGCTTTGAGGAGTTCAAGCCCCATCCCGTCGATGAGGGCGACCACCGGCTCACGAGTTTCAGTGTCCAGGCCTACTCTGTGGGCACGCACGCGCTGACGGTCTTCAAGGATGTTGCCGGCACCCAAGGTGACAGCGGCTGCGGGCACGATATCGGACAGTAGCCCTGCACCCGCGTAGTCCGGTGGTTGCATTTATGATGCGTCCCGTCGAGCTCGGTACACGAGTTTTTTCAACGTGAGCGCGAAACGTTCTGCCTGGTCGACGGCGCTTTGTCCTTCGGCTTGTGCAGATACCCGCAGATTCACGTCTTCCGGAACCGAGGTTCCGCCATATCCGTGGTCCGCGTCGCATTGCGGGTCGGCGCAAGACTCAGGGGACACTTCAAGCCTTCGCACTGATTCCCACCCCAAGTTGACCCCCACTTCTACGGGTTTCTGGCCGGGGGCGAAGTCAGCGGGATTCTCATAAATCCTGCTGAGAAGCACCGTGCGTATCCTGTCGAAGGGAATGTCTTCGACACTTGCCACGCCACGCATCTTTTGATCCGGGCCAGCAGGCTCGTCGTCGACATGAACCAAAATCAACCGTGTTTCGGTGAGGACAAACGCGGTCACGTGACGGTGGATCGATTCGAAGTCCATGTGTGTTTCCATATGCACACAGTGTTCAACGACGGGTTCGTCAAAAAGAACGTCGTTGATGATATTCGCCGCGAGGTGTGGGTAGTACCCCGCGTCTTGCAAGTCACGAAGAAGCGCACCGGAAACAGACATGCACCCATTGTGCCAGTCCCCCATCGTTTGAGGAAAAGACTATGCTGGAGACATGGTTACCTACCCGAAGAACTGGGAAGCCGATGTTGTTTTGCGGGACGGTGCGACGGCGCACGTCCGCCCAATTGTCCCCAGCGATGCCGACGGCATCCAGCTCATGCACTCCAAACAGTCCCCGGAGTCGATTTATCTGCGGTTTTTTGCCCCCATGCCCACGATTCCTCCGCGGGATCTGGAGCGTTTCGTCAACGTGGACTATCACGACCGTGTTGCGCTCGTCATGATCGCAGGCGAAGAGATCATTGGGGTGGGTCGTTACGACCGTTTAGATGAAACGTCCGCCGAGGTCGCGTTCAATATCGCTGATGCTCACCACGGGCGCGGTATCGGATCAATTCTTCTGGAACACCTGGCTGCGGTTGCCCGGGAGCGTGGTTTGAGTGTGTTTACCGCCGAGGTGTTGCCCCAGAACCGTTCGATGTTGCAGGTTTTCGCGGCTGCTGGTTACGAGGTCTCGCGCGAATTTGACGACGGGGTCGTGGCAGTACGGTTTGAAATCGACCCCACGGAACGTTCAAAGCAGGTTCTTGAAGCTCGTGAGCACCGCGCAGAAGCCCTGTCGGTCCGTTCTGTTCTCAACCCAGCCTCGGTTGCCGTCATTGGCGCCTCACGCAAGCGCACCTCGGCCGGTAACCTCCTTTTGCGCAATCTGGCCTCAGCCGGATTCAAAGGGGCGTTACACATTGTTCACCCGCACGCCCCGGTTGTCGCCGGAATGCCCACGGTGAAGTCACTCGACGAGATCGAAGGTTCGATCGATCTGGCGATCATCGCGGTGCCCGCGCCTTCGGTCATCGACGTGGTACGGGATGCGGCTACCCGAGGTGTCCGCGCCGTTGTGGTGGTGTCCTCTGGTTTCGCGGAAACCGGCCCTGAAGGTCAGGAACTGCAGCGCGAAGTTGTTGCGACGGCACGTTCGCACGGAATGCGTGTGGTGGGTCCAAACTCGTTCGGAATTGCTAACACCAGTGCCGATGTCGCACTGAACGCTTCTTTGTCGCCTTTCTTCCCCGAGCCTGGCCCGTTGGGGCTTTTCAGCCAGTCGGGAGCGTTAGGAACAGGACTGCTCGCCGCAGCAAAAAGCCGTGGCTTGGGGATTTCTACGTTCGTTTCTGCCGGTAACCGCGCCGACTTGTCCGGCAACGACCTCTTGCAGTTCTGGGAAGAAGACGAAGCCACCCAAATTGTGGGCCTCTACCTGGAGTCGATCGGTAACCCGCGTAAGTTCGCACGTATTGCCCGTCGCGTGGCCAGGCAAAAGCCTGTCATCGTCATCAAGAGTGACCTCACGGGACGTGAACTTCCCCCAGGCCACCAAGTGCGCGTGTCGAGTCTTTCGGGAACCGCGCTTAACCAAGTTCTCACGCAAGCCGGCGTGATCCGCGCTGATTCCATCCATCAAATGTTCGACGTTGCGCAAGTGTTTGCTACCCAGCCGTTACCCACTGGCGCACGAGTGGGTGTCATTGGGAACTCGGCAGCACTTTCCACACTAATTGTGCAGCGAGCCAGAGCTGAAGGCCTACGCATCGACACACCTCCAGTCTCGTTGCACCCAGAAGTGACCACGGACGAGTTTGAAGAGCACTTGGCCAAGATGTACCAGGACCCGGCCGTTCAATCGGTGATCGTGACGTTTGCCCCGTCGGCCCGTGGCCACGAACGCGAAATCACCCAGATCCTGGCAGAACAAGCCGCAGTTTCAGGCAAAACCACCGTTGCGTGCTTCTTGGGCCTAACCGGAGCGCAAGAAGAACTCACGGCATACACCCGTAGCGCTGAGGGCAAACGGGAAATCCACACTGTGCCCAGTTACATGGGACCTGAAGATGCCGTCTGGGCGTTGGCTCGCGTCACCGAGTACGCCCAGTGGAAGCGCTCAGACCATGGGAACTACCCCGAACTTGAAGGGTTCGACAAACGCGCAGCCCGTGCCCTCATCGAAAAGGTTCTCCAGCGTGACTCTGAACATCAGAACGAAGACGGAACCACCTCGGCGACGGTACGCCTATCACGCGACGAAACCCACGAACTCCTCCAGGCGTGCAATATACAGGTGCTTCCCTACCACCCGTCGTCAACGGTAGAAGAAGCCAAAGCGATTGCGCGTGAGATTGGTTACCCGGTAGCGCTCAAAGCAGTGGACTCGCGTTTGCGGCACCGCCTGGACCTAGGCGGGGTGCGCTTGGACATCTCCAATGACGAAGAAATGGACGTCTATTGGAACTCGGTGCGCGACGTCATTGCCGCTCGGCTAGACAATGACGCAGATACACGCATCGACGTCCAAACAATGGCCGCCCCCGGGGTAGCCTGCGTGGTCCGAGGCGGTGAAGACCCTCTTCTGGGACCCATGGTGTCGTTCGGGCTAGCAGGAGATTCTTCAGAGCTGCTCGACGATGTGCAACACCGCGTGGCCCCACTGACCGACGTGGACGCTAAGTCGATGGTGCGGTCTTTGGGATCCTCGCCACGTCTGTTTGGTTACCGAGGTGGGCCCGTCATGAACGTGGCACCCCTTGAAGAAACGATCCTGCGAGTGGCGGCCCTGATCGACGAATTCCCGGCGATTCGTCTGGTGGAATTTAGGCCCATTTCGGTCACGGAAGGTGAGCAAGATATTTTGTCCGTCCGCATCGAACTCACCCGTGAGTCAGACCGCATCGATTCTCCGCGACGACGCATGAGTGCCCACTAAATCCACGGTTTTTGGGCTCCTGGCCGATACCATGAGGGGAGTCTAATAAAGGAGCACGTGTGACTGATCACATCGTAGATGTCGATGTTTCGCAGGAAATGGAATCTTCGTTCCTCGAATACGCGTACTCGGTGATCTACTCACGGGCCCTCCCCGATGCCCGCGACGGCCTCAAGCCCGTTCAACGGCGCATCATCTACCAAATGGGCGACATGGGCTTGCGCCCAGACCGTCCACACGTGAAGTCATCGCGCATCGTAGGTGACGTGATGGGTAAACTCCACCCCCACTCGGATGTGGCCATTTACGATGCCTTGGTGAGGTTGAGTCAAGACTTCGTGATGCGCGTTCCTCTCGTTGACGGGCACGGCAACTTCGGAACCTTGGACGACGGGCCAGCTGCCCCCAGATACACGGAAGCACGGTTAGATGACGCGGCGCTCACCATGATCGCCGGGCTTGATGAAGACGTCGTCGACTTCGTACCCAACTACGACAACTCACTGACACAACCGGAAGTTCTCCCCAGCGCCTTCCCCAACCTATTAGTCAACGGGGCAAGTGGAATTGCGGTGGGAATGGCTACGAACATGGCCCCGCACAACCCCGGCGAAGTCATTGCGGCAGCACGCCACCTCATCGAGAACCCACAAGCCACGGTCAGTGAACTCATGCGGTACGTGCCTGGCCCTGACCTCCCGACAGGCGGTCGCATCATTGGTCTCGATTCGATCCGAGAAGCATACGAAACCGGGCGCGGAACCTTCCGGACCCGCGCCACGGTGAAGTTCGAAAACATTACCGCCAGGCGCAAGGGCATCGTGGTCACGGAGCTTCCGTACCTTGTGGGTCCGGAAAAAGTCATTGAGAAAGTCAAAGACCAAGTCCAAGCCAAACGTCTGACCGGAATTGCGTCGATCGATGACTACTCCGACCGCAAGCATGGACTGCGGCTGGTCATTGGGATTAAGAACGGGTTTAATCCTGAAGCCGTTTTGGAAGAACTGTACCGCCTCACACCTATGGAAGATTCCTTTGGGATCAACAACGTGTGCCTGGTAGAAGGACAACCACGCACGCTTGGTCTTAAGCCTCTTCTCGAGGTGTTTGTCGATCACCGCATTTCC